>JAABQB010000060.1 GCA_011391695.1 Desulfobacteraceae bacterium
TGATTCTTTCCCATGGATCCTCATTCAGAAACCGGTGCATGGTGTCAAAAGTCGCGCCGCCCCACGTCTCCATGGCCCAGAACCCGACTTCATCCATCATCTCCGCGACAGGAATCATATCTTCCGTCCGTCCTCTTGTCGCAAAAAGGGACTGGTGACCGTCACGTAATGTCAGGTCTTCTATCATGACAGGATTTTTCGCTTTCGGCCTATCTTTTCTGTAATCCATGGGTGCTTTTTTTAATTTATCGTGATCGTTCATGTTTAAGTTCTCCTCTTGAATATATTATCGAGACATTTGCTCTGCTCAATCTCTGTCTGTGTTCTTATTTTTGGTAAGTACATCGAATTTCGTACATAGTACTTCGATTTCCGATGTTCGATGTACGATTTACATTCTTTCCCTTCACCCCTCTCGCCTATTGCCTGCCCCTGACAAAAGCCTTTAACTGCATCAGTGTCCGCGTCTGCATCACAGCCTGCCTCCCGCTTACACTCCAGATATTAAATGGCGGCAGAGGAGCGGCCTGCACAACGCCTAAAGCGGATTGCCCGGTCTGCAAACCAGCCTGCTGCATCATCATAATCTCTTCTTCAGTGTATATATAGTTCATCACGGCTGCTGAAATTGCAGCGGTTACTTTTGCTTTTTTGTCCATAATTACTCTTCCTTATAATTTTCCGGCCCGGCTAATGTCAGTCCTTGAAGCTCACTGCGGCACAAAAGACACTTTATACCGGAATATTCCCGTGTTTCTTTGGAGGCCTTATTTCGCGTTTGCTGCACATAACCTCAAGAGTCTCTATCAGGCGCGACCTTGTGGTGCTTGGCACTATAACGGCATCTATGTAGCCTCTTCTTGCGGCACAGTAAGGATTTGAAAAAAGGTCCTCGTATTCCTTAATCTTTTCTTTCCGCTTTCCCGCGGAATCCTTGGCATCATTTATTTCCTTCCGGTGAATTATGTTGGCTGCACCGGCTGCGCCCATAACTGCAATTTCAGCCGACGGCCACGCAAAAGCCATATCAGCGCCGAGATCCCTTGAGCACATTGCAAGATAAGAACCGCCATAATCTTTGCGGGTCACAAGAAGCATCTTCGGAACCGTTGCTTCTGAATAGCACCAGAGAAGCTTTGCGCCATGGCGTATTATCCCGCCCCACTCCTGGTCGCTTCCCGGTAGATATCCGGGAACATCCGCAATGGTAAGAAGAGGAATATTGAATGAATCGCAGAATCTGATAAATCTTGTTGCCTTATCGGACGCATTGATATCAAGGCACCCGGCCTTTACTTTCGGCTGGTTGGCTATGATTCCGATTGTTCTGCCGTTCAGCCTTGCAAAACATACTATTATATTCTGGGCAAAATATTCATGGGGCTCAAAGAACTCTCCGTTATCGACTATCGCCCGGATCACTTCCTTCATATCATATGACTGGTTCGTGGTGTCAGGGATTATATCATCCAGCAGAGGAGCCGTACGGGCAGGATCATCGCCGGTCGGAATCACGGGAGGATCTTCCATGTTGTTGGAAGGAAGATATGAAAGAAGTTTTTTGATATTTTTAATTGCATCCTCATCGCTTTCACACGCAAACTGGGCGACTCCGCTTTTTTCATTATGGGTCATTGCTCCGCCAAGCTCTTCAAACGATATCTCTTCGCCCGTAACAGATTTAATAACTTCAGGTCCTGTAATGAACATGTAACTGCTGTTTTTTACCATAAATACCCAGTCTGTCATTGCAGGCGAGTAAACTGCGCCTCCCGCTGTAGGCCCCATTATTGCAGATATCTGGGGTATAACACCGGATGCGAGAGAGTTCCGGTAAAAAATCTGGCCATATCCGGAAAGAGCATCGACGCCTTCCTGTATTCTTGCGCCTCCCGAATCATTTATTCCTATAAAAGGAACCCCGGCTTTTATCGCAAGATCCATAACCTTGCAGATTTTCTTTGAATGCATTTCGCCAAGGCTTCCTGCTCTCGATGTAAAATCCTGGGAAAAGGCAAATGCCGGCCTTTTATCAATCAGGCCATGCCCAGTAATCACGCCATCTGAAGGGATCTCAACCTTATCCATGTCAAAATTAACGCACCGGTGAGTGACGAACATGTCTATTTCCCGGAAAGTACCCTGATCAAACAATAAATCAAGCCGTTCCCGGGCTGTAAGACGTCCTTTTTCCCGGTGTTTGGCAACTGCCTTTTCGCCGCCCATTTTGAGGATCTTTGCTTCGCGCTCTTTAAGATCCTTAATTTTATCTTTAACAATACCCATAACAAAGTTCCTTTCATGTGGTACTTGGTTTCTGGTTTATAGTCTTTTTAAATCGCCCCTTTGTAGAAGGGGACTATCCTTTTCCTTACGGTTTCTGTCAAGAAAAAAAAGCAGTTCGCAGGCTGCGACCGTCGGCGTTTTAATCCCTTTTTCAACATCCCGTGTTATTTTCGGAAGAAGCCTTTTTACATCGGAATTGCTGAAAAACATATCCTTCAACCCATCTTCCACAAGAGACCACATCCAGTTCACAGACTGTTTTTTTCTGTTTATATCAAGTTCTCCGCTCTTTATCATTTTATCTCTGTGATCAAGCACTATACTCCAGATTTCATTTATCCCTGTCATTTCAACTGAACTGCATGTAACAACAGGAGGTGTCCATGTCGGAGTTGATGGAGCTAAAAGACGAAGGGCTGCTTCATATTCTTTCCTTGCTTTTTTTGCCTTTTCGATATTGTCCCCGTCGGACTTGTTTATGGCAACCGCGTCTGCGAGTTCCAAAACTCCTTTCTTTATCCCCTGGATTGCGTCACCCGCGCCCGCAAGCATAAGAACAAGAAAAAAATCGGCCATGGATGATACTTCCGTTTCAGACTGTCCGACACCAACAGTTTCAACTATTATTACGTCGAAACCTGATGCTTCACAAACAAGCATGGCTTCCCTTGTTTTTCTTGCAACGCCTCCGAGGGTTGAGCCTGAAGGAGAGGGTCTTATAAAAGCATTTTCCTCTATGGCAAGCTTCTCCATGCGCATCTTGTCCGCCATGATGCTTCCACCGCTTCTTCTGCTGCTTGGATCAACGGCAAGCACCGCCAAACGATGGCCTTTATTTACAAGCATCATCCCGAGACTCTCGACAAACGTGCTTTTTCCCACACCCGGGACACCTGTAACGCCCAGGCGGACGGCTTTCCCGGTATTTGGGAGCAGCCCATCGAGAATAGACCTCGCAAGATCCTGATGGGACGGATGAGAGCTTTCAATAAGTGTTATGGTTTTTGCCAGTATCCGCCTGTTTCTTTCAAGGACTCCCATGATATAATATTGCGGATCTTCTGGAATATTTTTTTCCGGCATATCTATTCGGTTTCTGGTTTCTGGCCTCTGGTCCCTGGTTCCTGGTCTCTGGTTCCTGGTTTCTGGTTCCTGGTTCGATTTACTATTCACTTTTCACTTTTCACTGTTCACTATTCACATTTTTCTGCTTTCAAAGAGTGCGTTCAAAACCTTGTTGGCAGCATCTGTAATCACTGTGCCGGGTCCGAATATTCCCGAAACACCTTTCTCATAGAGAAAATCATAGTCAGCAGGAGGAATTATTCCTCCGACAACAACCAGAATATCCTTACCCCCTTCGGATTTGAGGTCTTCAATTAACTGGGGTACCAGGACCTTATGTCCTGCCGCAAGGCTTGATGCGCCAACAACATGAACATCATTTTCAACAGCCATGCGTGCTGCTTCATGCGGAGTCTGGAACATGGGACTTATGTCCACATCAAACCCCAGATCGGCAAATGCGGTCGCGACAACCTTGATGCCCCGGTCATGCCCGTCCTGACCCATCTTTGTTACAAGAATTCTGGGCCGTCTCCCTTCTTTTTCAAGAAATTCGTCCGTTCTCTTTCTTATCGATGCAATAATCTCGCTATCCCCGTATTCCGAGGCAAATACTCCTGAAATACACTGGGTCGTTGCGACATATCTCCCGAATACTTTTTCCATGGCATCCGTAATCTCCCCGACAGTCGCCCTCGCGCGAACCGCCGGGATGCATGTCTCAAGCAGGTTGCCGCCTGAAGATGCACAACTGGTTATCGCTTCAAGGGTTTTTTGAACCGCAACAGGGTCTCTTTTTGCCTTTATTTCCTTTAATCTTGCAATCTGCTCGTCCCGCACACTGTCTGAAACCTCAAGCACATCAACAGGAGATTCTTCCTTTATGAGGTACTTGTTGACCCCGACAATCACGTCTTTGCCCTGGTCAATCCGTGCCTGTTTCCTGGCGGCCGATTCTTCTATCCTCATCTTGGGCATTCCGGTCTGTATGGCTTTGGTCATTCCTCCAAGATCCTCAACCTCTTTTATTATTTTTTTCGACTCACGGATAATAGCATCGGTAAGCGCTTCAACATAATAAGAACCGCCGAGAGGGTCGACAACATGGCAAATCTGAGATTCTTCCTGAATGACGATCTGTGTATTTCTCGCGATCCTTGCAGAAAAATCGGTTGGAAGGCCAACCGCCTCATCAAATGAATTGGTATGCAATGACTGGGTTCCTCCCAGCACTGCAGAAAGGCATTCGAGAGTTGTACGAATAATATTGTTGTACGGGTCCTGCTGGGTAAGACTCCAGCCGGATGTCTGGCAATGGGTCCTCAGCATAAGAGACTGGGGCTTTTTGGGATTAAACCTGCGTATCATGTCGGCCCACAGGAAACGGGCGGCTCTCAGCATGGCGATCTCCATGAAAAAATTCATTCCTATCCCAAAGAAAAAGGAGAGACGCGGAGCAAAATCATCTATATCAAGCCCGGCTGCAAGCGCCGCTTTCACGTATTCAAGGCCATCAGCCAGTGTAAAGGCAGTCTGCAGAACGGAATTCGCGCCTGCCTCCATCATGTGATAACCGCTTATGCTCACTGTATTGTATTTCGGCATCTGTTTTGAACAATAAGCGATTATGTCGGACACTATCCTCATGGATGGTTCCGGAGGATAGATATAGGTGTTTCTTGTAAGATATTCTTTCAATATATCGTTCTGGATTGTTCCATTCAATTTATTCTGAGCAACCCCCTGTTCCTCGGCTGCCACTATATAACCGGCAAGTATGGGCAGAACAGCGCCGTTCATCGTCATTGAAACGGACATCTCATCAAGAGGAATCTGGTCGAAAAGAATCTTCATGTCTTCAACCGAATCAACGGCAACACCCGCTTTACCAATATCACCTACAACTCTCGGGTGATCCGAATCGTAGCCTCGGTGCGTGGCAAGGTCGAAGGCAACCGAAAGTCCTTTCTGTCCGCCGGCAAGATTTCTCCGGTAGAATGCATTTGAGTCCTTAGCGGTTGAAAAGCCTGCATACTGCCTCACCGTCCAGGGCCTGCCGGAGTACATTGTCGCCTTGACCCCTCTCACGTAAGGATAAAATCCGGGAAGAGAATTCACAAACTCCAGCCCTTCAAGGTCCTCTGCGGTATAAAGAGGTTTTACAAGTATCCCTTCAGGCGTCTTCCAGTTAAGGGATTCAACAGGTTTTTTCATCTCTTTTGCGCTTAGCTCAGCCCATTTTTTTAAATCAGGTTTTTCAGACATAACTTGCTCCTTTAAAAGACTCTGTTTTTTAGTTTCTGGTTCCTGGTTTCTGGTTTGTCGGATAATTCTCCTTTTACGTATTTGAACCTTTTCCTGGTTCCTGTTCTGTTGTTATTTTCTTTTAACCAGGAACCAGAAACTATAAACCAGAAACCGTTTTTACTTTTCACACAGCTCAACCAGCACTCCGTTTGTCGATTTGGGATGAAGAAATGCTATTTTAGCGCCGCCTGCTCCGATCCTCGGTTTCTCATCAATAAGTTTAATCCCCTTGCTCTTTAACTCCTCGAGCGCCGCTTCTATATTTTCAACACGAAAGGCTACATGCTGAATCCCTTCCCCTTTTTTTTCTATGTACTTTGCAACAGGCCCGTCAGGAGCGGTCGATTCCAGGAGTTCGACTTCACTTTCACCTACCGGGAAAAAAGCGGTAGTTACCTTTTGCTCCGCAACCGTTTCAGAACCTTCAAACTTGAGCCCCAAAACATCCGTCCAGAATCCCTTGCCTGCCTCTATGCTGTTCACAGCAATGCCAAGATGGTCTATTTTCAGAATCTTCATTTTTAAAACTCCTTTTGTCTTTTTCTCTTTGTGCCTTTGTGCCTGTGCCCCTTTGAACCTTTTTTCTTCTACGCAAACTTATTGAAAACTCTTTTAAACCCGGGCATCGCATTTATAATAGTCTCATCATCAACGCAAAACGCTATCCTGAAATGGCCGGGCCCCATGAATCCGCTTCCGGGAACAACCAGAATCAGCTCTTCCTGCAGCGCCCTCACAAATTTCACATCATCTTCAATGGGAGTTTCGGGAAAAAGATAAAATGCTCCGGGGGGTTTTACAAATTTATATCCGTATTCCGCAAGCCCGTTACACAAAAGCTCCCTTTTTCTTGCATATTCCGAAACATCTACGCTTTCTCCCTGCATTGAAGCAACAACCCGCTGCATGAGCGCAGGCGCATTTACAAATCCTAGAATTCTGTTTGCAAGCGCCATTCCGCCTAATAGCGCATTCTTATAAGTTGCGGCAGGATTCACCGCCGCGAAACCGATTCGCTCGCCCGGAATTGATATATCCTTTGAATACGAAGTCGCAATTATCGTTTCATTATAACAGTTAAAAATGCCGGGCATCTTCACCCCGTCATAGGTTATTTTTCTGTAAGGCTCATCCGACATGAGATAAATTGTCTTTCCATTTTTTTTCCCCTTTTCCGACAAGAGCCTTCCAAGCTCCATCAGGCTTTCTTTCGAATATATCTGACCGGTCGGGTTGTTCGGAGAATTAATCAAAACAGCCTTTGTTTTTCCGGTTATTGCCTGGGAGATCGCTTCAATATCAAGAGAGAAGTCCGTGTTTGTCGATGCGGTCTTTAAAACTCCCCCGTGATTTCCGGCATAAAAACCATATTCCACAAAGCAGGGGGCCGGAGTAATAACTTCGTCACCGGGATCCAGTATTGTCTTAAGGATAATATTGAGTGCTCCGGCTGCGCCGCAGGTCATGACAATCTCATTTTCAGTTACGGGCACTCCCTGTTCTCCGGAAAGATAGCTCGCAACAGCCTTACGCACGTGAGGATAGCCTGTATTGGACATATAGGCATGATCCCCGTATCCCAGAGAATTAACAGTATCCGCAAGTACTTTTCTGAATTTTTCAGGCGGCTGGATATTCGGGTTCCCGAGGCTGAAATCAAAAACATTTTTTGCGCCGTGCTCTGCCTTAAGGCGGGCGCCTTCCTCAAACATCTTTCTTATCCAGGATGATTTTGAAATAACACTCTCAATATTTTTTGCAATGGACATTTTATTAATACTCCTTTTTTTTCACACAGAGACACAAAGCCACAAAGATTTATTCTATATTCCCATTGATTATTCTTGATATTCCATCTTTCATTAAAGCTTCGCCAAAATTGAGCAGGTATCCTAATTTGTTTCCGGTTAACCGCAAATAGGTCAAAACCTGTTTCTTATGAGCTTTGCTAACAGATTCAACAGACTTCAATTCGATTATCACCTTATTTTCAACGAGAATATCCATCCTGAAACCTTCATCAAATTTTATACCTTTATATTCTATTGGAACAGATAGTTGTCGCTTAACCGACAAGCCACTTCTTTCAAGTTCATAAGAAAGTATAACTTCATAAACAGTTTCAAGCAATCCCGGTCCTATTTCTTTATGCACTAAAAGTGCAGTATCAACTATGATTTTTCCAATTTCATTTTCGTTCATTTTTCTTTGAGGCTTTGTGTCTTTGTGTGATACTTTTTTTTATCTCTATCAGGCGGAGATCACCGATTTGACACCGGGAATCTCCTGTTTTAATATTCTTTCAATTCCGTTTTTTAATGTCATCTGCGACATTGGGCATCCCGCGCAGGCGCCTTTCAGGCGTACCTTTACCACACCCTCAATAACATCTACAAGCTCCACATCCCCGCCGTCATTCTGAAGCATGGGTCTGATTTTTTTTATTGCCTCTTCAACAAGTTCTTTCATGATGCCTCCCTGTTTTTCGAATTTCGAATATCGTACTTCGTACTTCGACATTCGCCTCACGACTCTCGCCTTCTCCTATAAAATTCCTTCCTGAACACCTCAAAGGCATCTTCTAATATCGCCATCCTCATATCCCTCATGAGTTTTGTATAATAATTAATATTATGAATTGTATTCAAGCGATAGGCAAGAAGTTCCTTCGCCATGAAAAGATGTCTCAAATATGCGCGCGAATAATTTCGGCATGTATAGCAAATGCATCCTTCTTCAACAGGAGCCGTATCATATTTATACTGTGAATTACAAATATTGATTGTGCCGTCAGCCGTAAACAACTGACCGTTTCTTGCATTCCTCGTAGGCAGGACGCAGTCAAACATATCTGCTCCGAGCGCAACAAGTTCAACAAGGTTTCCCGGTGTCCCAACACCCATAACATACTTTGGTTTTTCAGAAGGAAGCTTCTTAAGTGCGTAATCAGCAATTTCAAGCATGATTTCAGCAGGTTCTCCAACACTTAACCCTCCCAGCGCATACCCTGAAAAACCTGTTTCAACCAGATCTGCGGCAGATTTTTCTCGCAGTTCCTTAAACATACCGCCCTGCACAATCCCAAAAAGGGCTTTTTTATTTTCGCCTTTTTCCTTCCATCTGTTTTTGCATCTTTTTGCCCATGCGGTTGTGAGCTCAAGCGCAGATTCAGCTTCTTTTTTTTCAGCAGGATATTGTATGCACTGATCAAGGCACATCATTATATCCGAACCTAAGGAAATCTGAACTTCAACGGCTTTCTCAGGTGTAAGGATATGGCTTGATCCATCAATATGAGACTGGAAGGTGTATCCTTCATCAGTTATTTTTGAAAGTTTTGCCAGTGAAAAGACTTGAAATCCGCCGCTGTCGGTCAATATTGGCCCTTGCCAGTTCATGAAGTTGTGCAGTCCGGAAAAAAGATTTATCACGTCGCAACCGGGCCTTAAATATAAATGATAAGTATTTGCAAGGATTATGCTTGCTCCTGCTTCCACGATCTCTTCGGGAGATAGCGATTTTATGGTCGCAAGTGTTCCAACAGGCATAAACACCGGAGTTTCCACAACCCCGTGAGATGTCTTGATCAGCCCGGCCCTTGCCCTGGTCTCTTTCGATTCTGAAACTACCGCAAAATCAAACATGGTTATTGGTTCCTGGTCTCTGGTTTCTGGTTCCTGGTTTCTGGTCTATGCCGAAGGCCCGCCTTCTTTATGGCGGAGTTCCTAGTTTATGGTTTTTTGAATTTTTGACCTTTTAAACCAGATTGTTTCAGGTAGTTCATAAATCCGGAAACAAGTTTTTTTGTTGAAGATGCCATTTCGCGTATCGAATTAAATTCTTCTTCTGTGATATAACCCTGATCCAGAGCAATATATAGCTGAGCCTCAACTTCCCCTGCTGAACCTTTTGCAATTGCAAGAAATTGCGAGAATTCTGCCGACCCTCCGCGTTCAAAACCTTCAGCAATATTTGAGATAATTGATATAACAGAACGACGTATTTGATCCCTAAGGGCATAGTCTCTGGCAAAAGCTCCTTTCCCTGAACAGGTATAAACTGCCCGACTAAGTTCTCGTGCTTTCTGCCAGGCTTCTATCTCTTCAAAGTTTTGAATTGTTGCCATCTTTACCCTCCAACCAGAAACCAGAGACCAGGAACCAGGAACCGTTTATTGCGAAGCAATAAACATTGCATCGCCATAACTGTAAAACCTGTATCCTTTATATATAGCCTCCCTGTATGCCGAAAGCACATTTTCCCTTTCCGCAAAAGCCGACACAAGCATAATGAGTGTTGACTTCGGCAGATGAAAATTTGTAATCATCGCGTCAACAGCTTTAAAACTGTATCCGGGATAAATAAAAAGGTCGCATTTCCCGCTTCCGGCAACAACTTTTCCTGTGCTGTCGGATGAGCATTCGAGTGTTCGGACGCATGTAGTTCCAACCGCGATAACCTTTCCTCCAGCAGCTCTTGCCTTATTTATTGTATCAGCGGCATCATCCAATATTTCAAACTGTTCCGAATGTATTTTGTGTTCCCTGATATCTTCAACTCTTACCGGAAGAAAAGTTCCGTACCCGACATGCAGGGTAATTTCAGCTATTCCGGCGCATTTTGATCTGATTCTTCCAAGCAGTTCATTTGAAAAATGGAGTCCGGCCGTAGGCGCTGCAACGGCTCCGTTACAGGCCGCATATACTGTCTGATAAGATGCTTTATCATCCCATGAATTATTCCTGTCATCATCACGCTTTATATATGGCGGAAGCGGAACATGACCTATTTCATTAATGATATTCTCGAAATCACAGGAGCTGAAAAATTTCAGCAAACAGATTCCCTCTTTCGCATCAATTACTTCCGCCTTTAACTCCTTATCAAAGAATATCAGGGATCTGAGCTTTGGCGGTTTTGAAGATTTTACAAGGCATTCGCAAATAAAAGTCCCTTTGTCAGCTTCCTCACTTACACCCCCTGCAAAATCCAGAATAAGAACTTCGGCTTTTCCTCCGGTATCCTTTTTCCCGAATAGCCGGCCGGGAATTACCTTTGTGTTGTTTATAACAAGAACATCTTTTGATGAAATAAAATTACAGATATCGAAAAATTCATGATGTGATATCTCTCCGGTTTTTCTGTTAAGGAACAGGAGCTTTGACCTGTCCCTGCACGAAGCCGGTATCTGCGCTATGTATTCTTCAGGAAGTTCATAATCATAATCGGACAGGGAAAACACTCTTACCGCCTCCCCAGAAAGATCAGAAAAATGCCCGTAACCATGAGTAATAATCCCATAATTCTCAAAGCATTTTCATGCATTTCAACAATCTTTAAGACCCAGCTTTTCATTTTTTCAGGAAAAGCAAAATACGGGAGACCTTCAATAATCATGACCATTCCGATAACGCACAGAAAATATTTCATTCAAACAGTCCCGCCTTTCGTTTTTTAAAAGTAGCAAGCTATAAACAATTAAGCAATATTTTGTCAAAGCAAAACAAAAAAGCGCCCTTGAGGCAAATCTCAGTTGTTGACTAATGTAATCACTTGATATAGATTGAGGCTACATTTAAATTTTCATAAACTCGGCGAAATCTTTAACAAAGGGGGCTTCATGAGAACTGTAGGAGTAAGAGAATTAAAGGAAAACCTAAGTCAATATCTCAACAGTGTGAAATCAGGCGAACGAATAATTGTTACAGACAGGAAAAAAGAAGTGGCGGTTATTTCTCCCTATAAAATCGAATCGGTTGAAGAAAAAGCCCTTATATTGATCCGGAAAGGAATAGCTCATTGGTCCGGGGGAAAACCAAAAGGTATGAATCCTAAAATTCATGTCGGCAAAGCGCTGGTTTCTGAAGCAATTCTTGAGGATAGAAGATAAAATGATCGTTTATCTTGATACAAGCAGCCTGGTAAAATTGTATGTTCTGGAGGAAGATTCTAATAACATAGAAAAACTGGTTGAAGCTTCTGATGTTGTTGCAACTTCGCTCATCGCTTATGCGGAAGCCAGATCCGCTTTTGCCCGGAGATTGAGGGAAGATGTTTTTTCGATTGACGAATACAGGCAAATTCTATTCCGTTTTGACCAGGACTGGGAAAATTATCTGCGAATAGGTATTACAGGTGATCTCGTCCGGCGTGCCGGAAATCTTGCAGAAAAACACGGACTCCGCGGCTTTGATGCCGTTCACCTCTCTTCTGCAATAACGTTCAGAGAAGAATTGTCTTTTCCTGTTTATTTTTCATGTTCGGATCAGAAGCTTCAGAATGCATCCCGCGCGGAAAATCTTATGCAACCGGAACAGGTTTGACGGCTTCAAAAAAATAAGGATCTCACACCAAGCCACAAGGAACATAAAGTTAATTCATTAATATTAAAATGATATTTTCTTGGTGCTCTTTGCGTCTTTGTGAGAAAATTTAGTTTTTACGACAATCATAAACGAGGATTATATTCATATGCAATATGAAGCGGTAATAGGGCTTGAAGTTCATGCCCAACTTAAGACAAAAACAAAAATATTCTGCTCCTGCCCGACATCTTTCGGCGCGCCTCCCAATACGCATACATGCCCGGTATGTCTAGGCATGCCCGGTGTGCTTCCGGTGCTGAACAAAAAAGTTGTCGAATATGCAATGCGCATGGGAATCGCAACGAACTGCACCATTTCAAATAACAGCAGGTTCGCCCGCAAAAACTATTTTTATCCCGATCTTCCGAAAGGATACCAGATTTCCCAGTACGAGCTTCCGATTGCCCAAAACGGCCATATAGACATAGAAACAAACGGCGTAAAAAAAAGAATCGGCATAACAAGAATTCACATGGAAGAGGACGCCGGAAAACTGGTACATGATCCTTCTCGCCCCTATTCCATGGTTGATTTTAACCGCACCGGTGTTCCTCTTATCGAAATAGTCAGCGAACCGGACATAAGAACCTTTGAAGAAGCCGGGGAATATCTCAGAAAACTCAGATCAATATTAAGATATCTTGATATCTGCGACGGGAATATGGAAGAGGGAAGCTTCAGATGTGACGCAAACGTATCCATCCGGCCGGAAGGCGCCGCTTTTTTTGGAACCAGGACAGAACTTAAGAATCTTAACTCATTCAAAAACGTCGAAAAAGCCATCCAGTATGAAATTGAAAGGCAAAAAGAAGTGTTGCTTGAAGGAGGAAATATCATACAGGAGACAAGGCTCTGGGACCCTGCAAAGAACAGCACAACTTCCATGAGAGGAAAAGAAGAGGCGCATGATTACAGGTATTTCCCCGATCCTGATCTTCTTCCGCTTGTAATCGACGACACCTGGATAGAAGAAGTCAAAGACAGTCTTCCCGAACTTCCAGACCAGAAAAAGGAACGCTTCATTTCAGAATACGCTTTGCCGGAATATGATGCCGGTGTTCTCACCTCTGCCGTAGAACTTGCAGGCTATTTTGAAGACTGTGTTAAGGAATTTAATAATCCGAAACAGGTTAGTAACTGGGTTATGGGCGCACTTCTCGGTCTTTTGAATGCCGAAGGTAAAACCATCGAAGAATCACCTGTCTCAGCATCAAACCTTTCCAAATTATTAAAACTTATCGATCAGAATGTTATAAGCGGAAAAATCGCCAAAACGGTTTTTGAGGAGATGGCAAAGACCGGTAAATCACCGGAGGAAATTGTCAAAGAAAAAGACCTCGTTCAGGTTACGGATGAATCCGCCATAGAAGAGATGATTACAAAACTCCTTGAGAATTGTCCCAAAGAAGTTGCCGATTATAAAGTCGGTAAAACAAAAGTGGTGGGTTTTTTTGTAGGCCGAATAATGAAAGAGACTAAAGGCAAAGCCAATCCGGAGATAGTGAACAGGATATTGAAGGAGCAACTTGATAAGGCATAAGGTGATAGGCGAGAGGTGAAAGGTGAAAGGCAATAAAAAAGAATAAAAAAATAAAACAGGCCCTTTGGCTGCCTTAAAATGCTTTTTGCTTGACATATGGCTTTCTGATT
>JAABQB010000061.1 GCA_011391695.1 Desulfobacteraceae bacterium
ATAAAATGTTTCGGCGCCGTGGCGTGCAATTCAAGTGGATAGGAGTCCTTGAAGAATCGGAATTGAATAAATTCATAAAAGAGGCAGGCATATCTACCGAATAAACCAATCCTCAATTCAGAGTTTCCGCGGAGATTCAGGGACATCCCATAAATAAGTAAAGGGCATATTTAGGATACGTCTTAACCGTTTAGACTTATTTATCTTTTATTAGGCGGAAGGCAGGAAGCAGGACTTCAAAATAAAACGTTGGCATCCTTTGTGTAACTTCGCAGTTCATATTTTTTCAAATAATCTTGTTAATCCTGGCCCAGATCTGGTTTTTGAAGCTCCCCGCCGCAAGCTATGGGGAATCTTCGACCGTAAGGACTCTTTATCTGTTTCTGTTTCGCTCGCTAACCCAGCAGCAAGCTACGGAGATTGCGTTCGCTATTGCGGTTCCAGTATCCAGCATATCATCGAGGAGTCGCGCCAGGGTGGGCCTGTAAATCAATTGGGAGAAGAACCAAAGATATTTTGATATAAACCCTGTTTACAAAACCCGGAAACTACAAAAAATCAACCGGAAGCTCATTGCATAAGTTAATATGAATAAATTATATGCAACTAATTTATATAATAGGAATATATTAACAAACATAGATCTTCATTTCGGACGCTTTATAAGCAAACTTTCCAAAAACGAAGATCCTGAACTTTTCATGGCTGCCGCCCTTGTGAGCAATGCAGCAGGCAATGGTGAGGTATGCCTCGACCTCGAATCATTTGATGAAAAAGTGATTCTTGAGGAAGATGAAGGCAAAAAACATGTTATTTGTCCGTCCTTGAAAAGATTGCTGAAAATACTCAGTGCTTCTGACGTTGTCGGGAAACCCGGCGATTACAGGCCCCTGATACTTGATGAGAAGAACAGGCTTTATCTTTACAGATTCTGGAATCATGAGAAAGTTCTTTCAGATGCCATTATAAAGCGCGCAGGAGATGATATTGAAGGTGTCGACTTTGAGATTGTTAAAAATTCTCTGTCAAGGCTTTTCCCTGATATTCAGGAAGAAAAATTAAATCTTCAAAAAATTGCTGCGCTGACATCCGTATTTAAAAGATTCTGCGTTATTTCCGGCGGCCCTGGGACCGGCAAGACGACAACAATTGCCAAGATTTTAACCCTCCTTATTGAAATCGAGCAAGGGAAAAAGCTTAAGATATTTTTATCTGCGCCTACAGGAAAAGCTGCCGCAAAGCTGAGCGAATCTATCCGGAGCACGAAAAATAATATTGATTGCAGCGAAGAGATAAAAAACATGTTGCCGGCAGATGCATATACTATTCACAGAATGCTCAGAGTAATTCCTGGGGCCAAGGGCTTTTATTATAACGCTGAAAATAAACTTCCGGCCGATGTTGTTGTAGTTGACGAGGCATCCATGGTTGACCTTGCATTGCTTGCTAAACTTGTGGAAGCTGTGCCTGATAAGGCAAGATTTATTCTTGTTGGAGACAAAGATCAGCTTGCCTCCGTTGAAGCAGGATCGGTCCTGGGAGATATATGCAACAGGGGAAACATCCCGGCATATTCGGTGAATTTACTTAAAAGACCGGTGGACGGAAGTAAACCGGAGGAGGTGGCCGAAGTAACCGGTAAACAGATTCTAAGTGATTGCATAGTTGTTTTACAAAGAAACTACCGTTTTTCAGAAACAAGCAGTATCGGCAGATTGAGCAGCGCTGTCAACAAAGGGGAGGCCGATACTGCCCTGAGCATTTTGAAAGAAACAAAAGATGAAAGGATTCACTGGGAAGATATAAAAACCGCAAAAGAATTGTATTGCTCTCTTGAAAAAAAGATAGTTGAAGGTTATACAGATTATCAGGCTTCAGATGATCCTATTCAAGCCCTTAACTCATTCAGCCAGTTTAAAATACTTTGTGCAATAAATAAAGGACAATTCGGTGTTGATGCAGTTAATGGCCTTGCCGAATCGGTATTGGCGCAAAAAAGACTTATTAGCCCTTCGTCGCAATGGTACAGGGGACGACCGGTCATGATAAGAGGAAATAACTACAGCCTTGGGCTTTTTAACGGCGACATAGGCATGATAATGGCGGAGCAGACTTCCGATGATGTTTATGCCTTTTTTTATGGAGCTTCAGGGAAGGCAAGAAAGTTTAAGCCCGGCATTCTTCCTGAACATGATACTGCCTACGCCATGACAGTCCATAAGAGTCAGGGGTCGGAGTTTGAAGAAGTTGTTATCGTTTTACCGGATAAAGACTATCCTGTTCTGTCAAGGGAGCTGATTTACACAGGTCTTACAAGAACAACCGGAAAGATTACCCTGCTGGGAACGGAAGGTGTGCTGAGAGCGGCAATTTCAAGAAAAACGGAAAGAGCATCAGGTCTGCGGGATGCGTTATGGAAGGATTAATGTCTATGAAAAAGACTGTCATAAAAGGTGCCGGCCGCTATCTTCCTCCCCGCCTTGTTACAAATGACGATTTAGCCAAATGGATGGACACTACTGATGAGTGGATTCGTCAGAGGACGGGCATTGAACAGCGTTACTGGGTGCCTGCCGACAAGGAGATCGGCGTTTCGGACCTTGGACTTGAAGCATCAAAAACGGCCCTGAAAAGAGCGGGATGGAAACCAGAAGATATTGATCTTACCATCTTTGCAACTTTAAGCCCCGATATCTTTTTCCCCGGTTCAGGATGCCTTCTTGCAGCACAAGCTCGGCCTTCAAACCACGCCTGCGCTCGATATCAGGCAGCAGTGCACAGGGATTTCATTATGGCATTGCAACAGCCGACGCATACATAAGAAGCGGCCTTGCCAATCGCGTTCTTTTTGTCGGCGCCGAGATTCACAGCGGCGGACTTGACATATCTACAAGAGGAAGGGATGTTACGGTCATATTCGGAGACGGAGCAGGCGCTGTGTGCCTTGAAGGTGTTGAAACGGAAGAAAACATCGGTGTTCTTGGAGTTTCGCTTCATGCCCAGGGAGAACTTGCGATGAGTCTCATGACTGAAGCGCCGGCATCAAAGGTTACTCCGAGGCTGACGGTCGAAATGATTGAGCAGGGCAGGCATTATCCGGTTATGGATGGGAAGACCATATTCAAGCTTGCTGTAAGAAGACTCCCTGAAACAACAAAAGAGGTTCTGGGAAAGGCCGGGCTTTCAATGGATGATATCGATCTGGTTATTCCCCATCAGGCGAATCTGAGAATAAACCAGGCATACCAGAGCGCTATGGGTCTTCCCGATGAGAGAATATTTAACAACATACAAAGATATGGGAATACAACCGCCGGAAGCATACCAATTGCTCTTGATGAAGCAATCGAGATGAAAAGGATAGGGAAGGGGAGCACCGTTCTTTTTATCGGGCTTGGCTCAGGAGTCACCTGGGGAGCAATCATCTACAGGTTTGACTGATTGAATATGAATATCAGAGATCTATTTGAGCGCCGTCTGGATATTATTAAAGAGCATAAAGAGAAGAACGATTGTCTTGTTATAGGTACATTCTGCTCATATGCGCCTGTTGAAATCCTTCATTCATTTGGTATTATCCCTGTCAGGATATGGGGAGAGTCTGATAATCTCCACAAGGCGGATGCCTTGCTTCAGACTTTTATCTGCCCTCCTGCGCGCCACCTTATGGCCCTTGGTCTTGAGGGTCACTACGATTTTTTAGACGGGATTGTTCACTGCTATACCTGTGATGCCGTATGCGGACTTTATAATATCTGGGCAAGGAATCTAAAACCACGATTTTCCCATCTCATGAGCCTTCCCTATATGTCAATTAATGAAGCATCGGCATACACAATGACCGAATTCGGGATTTTTACGGAGAAGCTCGGATATTTTACCGGGAGAAAGTTTGACCCGGAGAGCCTGCAAAAATCAATTACACTTTATAACTCCGAAAGATCGCTCATGAGAGAGGTTTATAATCTCAAGAAGAGCGGATTTCGGATAAGTTATTCCGATATCTGCGCCATGAATATATGCAGCCAGACGCTTCCCTTGGAAATATTTCTGCCCGAACTCAAAAAGTATGTCAAAACGATTAAAAAGGATAAACCCGGGATCGGGAGGAAACTTAAGATTCTTATATCAGGAAGCGTTATTTCCGATTCATCTCTCGTTGATTTCATAGAAGAGGTCGGCGGAGATATTGTTGCCGATGATGCCTGCATTGGCCTCCGTACACTGCGGGATGCAATACCTGAAGGAGACCCGCTTCAATCGCTTGCCGGATATTATCTCTCAAGACCACGATGCGCTTCAAGGGCTGATTTTCCTTCCCGGAAAGAATATTTACTTGAGACACTGGCAAATTTTGATATAGATGCGGTGATTTTCATACATCAGAAGTTCTGCGATCCGCATCTCTCCGATCATCCCTTTTTGAAAAACATCCTTGACAGGGCCGGAATACCGCATATTCAGATTGAACTGGAAGGTGACGGATTCACCGGCCAGGTCAGGACGCGTATGGAAAGCTTCTTTGAGATGCTGGAGAGAAGATGACGGAGGAGAGCAAGACAACCAAGCGGCTTAACGCGAATAAGGCATTACGTCAGATTATTACTGATTTTTATGCGGATGGCCACAGGGCAAAAGCCCAAGGTCGCCCGGTCGGGTGGATTCCGCCCATGAACGGCCTCATAGAACTTTTCTATGCCATGGATATCCATCCAATCTTCCCTGAAAACTGGGCTCCCATATGCGCCGCTATCGGTACAAATACAAATAATTTTACAATTGCAGAACAAAAGGGCTACTCAAGCGATCTTTGCGGCTACTTCAGAAACAATGTTGGATATGCCCTGGATGGTATTACTGAGGCGAATCAGCCTCTCGACGGTCTCCCGAAGCCTGATTTCCTGATCTCTTTCGGCGCGGGCTGTATCCCGACCATGAAGACATTTCAGGTGCTCTGCGATCACTTCCGTGTACCTGTATTCAGGGCGGATCTTCCGCAGATTGCAATGGAAGATATAAGGGAACACCATATTCAGTATGGGGTCATACAGATAAAGAGACTGATAAAATTTCTGGAAGATCTCACGGGAAAAAGGTTTGACCTCGACAGGCTGAGGCAGGCCGTTGCATACACAGACGAGGCATGCAGGATCTGGGATGAGATCATGGATGCGCGAAGGGCGGTTCCGTCTCCGTTTTCGGCAGCCGAGATCGGGATCATGTTTGTCATGGTGACAAGACACGGCACAAAGATCGCAGTTGATTTCCTGCAGGATGTGCTTAAAGAGGTTAGGGGGAAGGTTGAAAGAGGGGAGGGCGTGATTCCAAACGAACGGATACGGCTCTTCTGGGACAATATTCCCCTCTGGTACAACATGAAACTGTTCAATTACTTTGAGAAGTGGGATGCCGTGGTGGTTGCCGAAACCTACACCTCGGCATGGACTCTCAGAATGAATCCGGACAAACCCCTTGAGAGTATCGCGTATAAATCACTTGTCTCATACCCGCTCGTCTCCTGTGTATCGCTCGATAAAAGGATTGAACTTATCAGAAAGGCGGTCGTCGATTATAAAATAGACGGTGCTATTTTCCATTCAAACAGGAGCTGCAAGCCGATATCGATGGGACAGATGGATATAATGAAGATTCTGTCGGAAGAATTATCTGTCCCGGGTGTCATGTTTGACGGGGATCATATGGATGGCGGAAAGTTTTCCATGGCGCAGTTCCAGACGCGGATAGATGCTTTCATGGAGATGCTGACGGAGAGAAAAGGAATATAAAATTAAGGATCATTTTAAAGTACGCTGGTGATCCTAATAAGATTCAAGGACTGAGGCAGATGTACGCAAGCGGCCAGTTGAAATGATTACTGCAAGATACAAAATATCACGGGATATTACGAAAACAGCATCATGGCTTGCCTTGCTGCTGTTAAGCATCTTTTTCTTTTCGCTTTCACCTTCCATATCAGCCGATTGCATTCCATATTTTTCCTATGAAGATGGGTGGTATGGTGGCGATGGCGCATACTCCATAAAATTGGATGAAAAGCGTACCCTGTGGATTTTTGGAGATACGTTTGTTTCAGGTGAAAGGGGCAGACAGGACCGGATTGGCATGGACGTTGTACTTGGAACAACGCTGGGAATATCAACCTGTTCAGAAAATGGTGAATTTGAAATTAAATATTATGTAAAAAAAACAAACGAAAAATTTATATCGTCATTTAGTGAAAATGAATGGTTGTGGCCGCAGGATCCCTTTATAGCAAACAGTACCTTATATGTTCCCCTGTTGGTGGTTGAAGCAAAACCGGACATGGAGGGACCGTTCAAGTTTAAGATCGCGGGACACAAGATAGCAAAGATAACAAATTTTGAAGCTTCTGAACCGGACAGATGGATCATGGATTACATAGACCTGACACCCGGAATTCCGGAAGGCGTTATCGCTTTTGCAACAACATCGGTATCTTATCAAAATCATATATATTTTTATCCGTTCTATGCTTCAACAAAGGATATTCCGATGCTTTATGGGAATATCCTTGCCCGCATTCCCATAGATGAACTGAATGACCCGGCAAACGCCATTGAGTATTTTACAAAAGACGGGACATGGGAAAAAGGGCTGAATCCTGCCAAAGTTAAGGTTGTTATTGATGCCGGAGTTTCAGAATTGAGTGTCAGGTATCATGCAGACGATAAAAAATGGATCGCCGTTTATATGTCTATAAGAAATAATGGAGATCAGTTGTTATACCGGGTTGCGGATAGGCCTGAAGGTCCGTGGAGCGAACCGAAGGTGTTACTTAAGACTATACCTGAAGTTGATCCTGAAAGTACGCTATATGACAAAAACAATTTTTGTTACGCGGGTAAAGAGCATATAGAATTTACGCGGGGAAAGAATCTTGTTGTAACTTATGTCTGTAATTCATTTGAAGATTTTGAAAAAGATACGAATTATATCAGGAAAAATCTTTTTCTATATCGGCCTGTAGTAAGAATTATAAATTACAATCAAGAATGAAAACCGGTCAGTTTTACGGTTTCCGGCTGATGGTTCCTAACTCCCTACATATAAAAATAAGGTTGTTTTTATAAATAAATATGTTAAAAAGGTATTAAATATTTGGCTATTTGTTGTTGACAAGCTGAAATTATGTGGTAAAAGAAGGCTCTTTTTTAAGGGCCGTTAACTCAGACGGTAGAGTATCTGCCTTTTAAGCAGAGAGTCGCGCGTTCGAGTCGCGCACGGCCCACCATTGAAGCTCAAATATATGAGTTAATTACGTCCCCATCGTCTAGCCCGGCCCAGGACACCGGCCTTTCACGCCGGCGACAGGGGTTCAAATCCCCTTGGGGACGCCAATTATTTCATAATTTCAGTATATTATAAATTTCTATCTCCCAACCAAATGACCTGTAACCGGTACGCCTGTTTTTTCGAATCCTTCTCGAAAGAGTCTAAATGCAAAATTAGAAATAATTTAATGATTCTAAAAAGTTAGAAATATGCTTTGAACAAAACTGGCAACGAACTCCAGAAAAAGGCCAGTTATTTTTTTACAACATTTTGAAGTAGACGGCTCTCAGACGGCTTTTTCTTTTTGAGGCATAATTATCGATTCATAAACTTCCTTACCATGGATCTTTGAATCTGAGTTCTCTCAATTGCCACTATTTCGAATGGTAGTCAGCGATAATTTATCTAGGGAAACAAGAAGATAGCCGAACAAGTCTTCACGTTGTTACAAAGAGGGACACACAGATTATAATTAAAGCAAATACTTATAACAAAACAGGTAACTTAGATATCTTCGAGGTTTGCCTCTCACGCCGTTGGATGGTTACTCATAATACTTTGAAATACGCTTATTTCCACGATTTGCATACATACCGGAGTAGGTTTCTTGGTCAGCCTTGTACGGGATTTTTGAGGTGATGCCAAGTTGCCGAAGTGCCGCACGAATTCTTCTTACATCGTTTTCGTCTTTCCAGTCATATGTATATACGCAAATGACTTTTTTTGAATTTACGGCGTTTGGATTCGGGCGGGCTGTTGACACTTTGGCAGAGCTACCAAGATGGCCTTGTTCTGTAGCAGACCTGATTTTATCCCATACTTCGTCAATCTGTTGTCGAGGGACAAAAATCAACCACTTTCCCCCATTTTCAGAATGCTCTGGATATGTTCCGTGTTTCCGTGTGGCATATATCCAATATGAATCCATAACTTCGGAAGGCTTCGCAATCTCAAAAGGATCGAATGATTTCTTGGATGACTTTGTATCCATGCTTTTTGCTGACCATTTGTTCATGCTTATGCTCAATAAATAATAAACAAATTCCGCACGCTAATAAAACGAGTAACGTGTAGTAAGGATAAATGCTTGACCAATTATTATTATACGTTAATTCTTCCATTATACCGAGACGGCCACCCAATCATCTCTCAATACTTCTTATCAATTCATTGGCAATATTCAGGCTTTCAAGCCGCATAATACTTTCCTCCGAACGGCCAAAGCTTAATAGGTTAATACTTCCATACCAGATGATAAGTTGATCAAAGACGGCAAATTTTTGATGGATGCTGGATTTATACACCAAATTTATTCCAGCCTTTTGTAGTATATTCAAAATCTCTTCCAACGCCTGATTGTCCTTAAAATCGGTTGCCGGCCTTGTTACGACGACCACTTTGACGGCCTTTTCTAATGCGGCGCGCATGGCAGGCAGCATTTGCAGCAGGCGCCTTTTTGTAATGAACGGGCTTACAATAATCACCTCCCTACGGGCATTCATGAGATCATTTTGATAAACGGGAAGGAAATTATGATTATCGTAAATGACATTGATCGACTCGTCTGCAAAACTCCCTGCCTTTGCCTTGTATCCGATGGACGCATATCCGGCAAGCCTTTTATTGTACATTTTTCCCAGCATTTTTACATGGATATCAATATAATCATAAATCTGGACTTCGCGTTTACTTTCATACAGCCGATGGAGTCTTCCTGAGTATTGCTGTAGTGTCCCTTTCCATGATATCGGCATCGCCAGAAAGAGCGTATCAAGCCTGGCCTCGTCGAACCCTTCCCCAATGTATTTCCCTGTGGCGATCAAAGTCAATTGCTGATCAGATGCAGTGTCGGATACCCTTAACAATGCTTCCTTCTTCGCTTTTGCAGCTGTACCGCCTATCAGTGTGATAACATCAGGTATTTTTTCGTTTAACTTGTTTGCCAATAATACAACATGAGAGGTTCTTTCGCTCAACACAAGGGAATTTCTGCCTTCTTGATAACTCTTGATCACATCGTCCGCAATTAACTGGTTTCTTAATTCACTTGCGGCGATTTCGGAATACAGTTCCTGGATTGAAATATTATTTTCATCAGTTTCCAAAGGAACCCGAAAATCTGTAAATCTCGGTATGACATAATGTTCAAATGGTCTTTTTTCTGCCTGCTTCCTGGCGTCCACTCTGTATCTAATCGGACCGCAGTGCATGAAAATAATCGGATGGTGCCCATCCTGCCTTGCAGGGGTAGCAGTCAATCCATACACGTATTTCGCTTCGACGCTCTTTAGTATCTGTTCAAAACTGAATGCTGGAACGTGATGACATTCGTCAATAATTACCATGCCATATTGCTTTACTATTTCCTTTACTTCACCGCCACTGTTCAGGGATTGCATGACCGCTACATCAATAATGCCACTCGGATTATTTTTCCCCGCCCCAATCTGCCCTATTAGACTCTGCTGCTTTTTTCGGCCTCGTTTTTTCACCAATGCTGGCAGCTCTTCATCAATTTCCAGAAATTCTGTCAGCTTTGCCGTCCATTGCGAAAGCAACTGCTGCCGATGCACCAATATAAGAGTGTTTGTCTTTCGCTCAGAAATCAGCTTTGCGGCAATGACGGTTTTCCCAAAGGCCGTGGTTGCAGAAAGGACGCCATTTTCATGCTTCAGCATCTCGCCCGTTGCAAGCTGTTGTTCATCTCTCAGCGCCCCATTAAATTCAACCTTGATAGATCTTCCTGGATTTGTATTATCCGACCATGTGAATTCAACACCTGCCCCATGAAGTATGCTCGTGACATCAGTTTCACATCCCCTTGGCAAGCACAGGTAGTCTCTAAATTCATCGGCACAGGAGATCACCGGTGGTTTGTTATATGTCGGCATTCGCATGGCCTGAGCTTTGTAGAACTCGGGGTTCTTAAAGGCAGCCAGTCTCTTCAAAGTGTTCAATGCACGCTGAGAAATACCCGTTTTTGAAATAAAGAGCATGTTAGCTTTTATTAAGCTAATCTCTTTCGGAAAATCATGTTTTGATAAATTGATCTGATTCTTTTCACGCGGCATTTCTTCTTCATCGTCTCTTTTCAATATGCCGAGTTCATTTCCTATGCATAACCTTGGTACCAGCGAGGCTATGTCGTCTTCAGACAATCTGTTCGAGGTTGCCAAAAATTCCCATTGATCCTCGTAAGGTATAAAATTTTCATCAATAAATACGCTATTGCCTTGTTCCCGTGCCTTTTTCTGCAGGGGTAAAGCAATCAAATTTCCAAAGCCACCCTTCGGCATGGTATCTTGATTTGGGAAAAGACGATCGTATGACCGGAAAGATATCTCATGCCTTTTGCTCATGGAGTAGGTAAGTAATGCAGAACCGAACTTTCTTGCTAAATGGGCAGGAATCTGATTTTCGAAGAAGAACCAGGCATGAGCTCCGTTCCCGGAACGTGAGCGCTCGATGGCTACAGGAACATTGAGGTCTGCGCAAACCTCCCTCAGTGTGGAAATATCATTCTTCCAGCTTTCTTCGTCAAAGTCCATCGCGAGAAAGTGGCAGGTCTCGTCTTGGTACAAGGGATATATGCCGACAATGATATTCCCTCTCAAATGGGTCTCAACAACTTTTTCGTCCAAAGTATCGTATAGTTTATGCTGACAATTAAAGCATTTTACTACCGGCTTTTTGCATAGTCCTGATTTCCATTCATTAAGGCAGACCGGCGCATATCCGAATCTGCCTTCTTTGTTCTGCCACCTTTTTGCATATACATCTTCCCGTCCTCGAAATAGTGACATAAACAGCCTAATCTTTTCCGCTGGATCGGTATAATCTATGAATCCTGAATGAGTATCTTTCTCCGGTACTTCCTGGACAACCAGTTCTAAGGGCAAGTTACATTTAGGCTCTTGGCATGAAGATGATTTCCGTTGTTCAGACGCACGTAATCTCGCCTTTAATATTTCATTTTCTTCCTCCAAGATTTTGTGTGAGGCGATTAATGCCAGATATCTCTCAAGCAACTCTTCATAATTCATATCGCGTAACCCATCCTATAGGGTCAAAAAACCGTGCAACCTTTCCACTTTTGCTATTTATATTCTTTCTAAATGTTTTCGTCAATTTATCTAATGATAAATATCAGTTCTCTGAATCACTACATTTCATCGGCGCCCCGACTGTCCATAATATTGCCGTCCAGAGCCTGTGAGATAAACTTTAATTGTCCAGAATCAACGATCATACTTTGCTGTTAATAATTGAGTTGACGTGAAGCGAAAGGATGCTATAATCGCTTCACTTAATGAAGCAATAAAGAGGAATAAATGACTCAGTATGTTTGGCAGCGTCCAGAGTGGACGTGTTTCCAGTGGAAAAACGAAAATATCCTTTTAACCATGGGAGAATGCCGGATGCTTCAAGGAAAGCTTCTGGGCAGATTGGCCGATCTCGGTTTACCCCTTGAAAATCATGCCCAGATGGAAATACTCGCTGAAGAAACCTTGAAAACCGCTGCCATCGAAGGTGAAAGCCTGAATGTGAAAGCAGTAAGATCATCGGTGGCACGAAAACTTGGGCTACCTTCAGCAGGCCTTCCGGTCGATCGACATGTTGATGGCCTTGTATCGGTTCTTCTGGACGCCACGAAAAACCACGATGAATATCTTACGGAGAAGCGTCTTTTCGGCTGGCACGCCGCTCTATTTCCCACAGGGTATTCAGGCATGCACAAAATCAGCGTGGGCAAATGGCGTGGCGATAAGTCCATGCAGGTAATTTCCGGTCCTATCGGCCATGAAACTGTTCATTTTGAGGCGCCTCCCTCAGACCGCATACCCAATGAAATACGCCGGTTCCTTGGATGGTGGGAAGAGAGCAGGGGGAACACCGAGGGATTGCTTCGGGCGGCAATAGCTCACTTCTGGTTTGTAACCATCCATCCTTTTGAAGACGGCAATGGCCGACTTGCCCGTGCCTTGACGGACATGGCTGTAGCCCAGGACGATCGGCAATCGATACGTTACTACAGCCTTTCATCGCAGATCATGGCCGAACGGGAAACTTATTACGATGTGCTGGAACGCTGCCAAAAAGGAAACGGGGATATAACGGAATGGCTGACTTGGTTTTTGTGCTGTTTCTGTAGGGCCATAAATAGATCGGAAAAACTCCTGGCAACCGTCCTTGACAAAGCCGCCTTTTGGAAAGCCAATGCCCAATCGGCACTCTCTGAGCGACAGCGGAAAGTAATAAATCGTCTGCTGGACGCGGGGAGGGGTGGGTTCGAGGGCGGCCTGACGACCAGAAAATATGTATCCATCGCCGGTGTCAGCCGGGCCACTGCCTTTCGGGAAATGGACCATCTTGTGGAGCTCGGTATTCTTAAGCAGAATCCTGGACGGGGCCGTAGTGCGAGCTATGATCTGAACTGGACTTTAAAATCTGATTAAAAGTATTGCTTAACATTATGCCCTCCTGTGGGTGTCCCTCTGGGCGTCCTTTCCCTCGAAATCAGTGTAAAATGATTTCACACCATTACACAGGAACACACTCAGAGTTTAGTAAAAGCAAATACTTGTAATAAAACTGGCGACTTAGGTATCTTTTAGATTCTCCTCTGACGCTGGTAACACGGGTTCGAATCCCGTTGGGACCACCAACAATAATAACAGGGGCTTAGAAAGAAAATTTCAGTGATATACTCGCTGGCAAACCGCTGATTTATTCCGCTTACTTAAGATGCTATTGGTGTTTCTGATAGAAAATTAAAAAAAAGGATTGAATTTTTCGAGGGAAGGAGTAATTAGGCTGAAAATTGTGAGAAGGGCTGTAACAGAATTGTAACTGCTTTAACTGGAAATAATTTCAGAAAAAGTAACATAAGCAAAAAGACTATCTATAACATGTCGATATATAAGATATTAAATTGTGATGAAGAATCGCCTATAGTGAAAACTGTGCAGATGAAAGTGATTATCACCAGACGGCTTTTTAGACGGCTTTTAACGTCCTTAAACGGTTCTATATGGATAAAATCTCTAATAAAATCAGGTGGAATACGCTCTCGTTTGGCCTTTCACGCCGGCGACAC
>JAABQB010000062.1 GCA_011391695.1 Desulfobacteraceae bacterium
CGATCAACCTTGACTTCCTTCGACCAGTCTCCTTCTGCAAGAGATTTTGCGGCAGTATTGAGTTCAAGAATCGGTCCCGTAATCGACCGTGCAATCGTGAGTCCGACCGCTAACGTTAATCCGATGGCAAGCAGGGTCAACACGATGGCATTGTAATTAACGGCTTTGATATAGGACATGAAGTTTTTCTCAGGAATGATCATCACGATGAGCCAGTTAATCCCACGACGATCCGCAACAGGAGACATCTGGATGAAGTTTTTTTCGCCCTGCACGTCAATAATGAGTTGCTGTTTTTTATAAATTTTATCAAGGTCGCCAAACTGATCTGATATCAGTTTGCCCGTCTGTTTGATCTTGGAATTTTCGCTCTCCCAGGACGCTATACGTTTCTTGTCAGTTGTGTATGTCGCATCGAGAGTAGAGGTTGCCACCAGCAAGCCTGAGCGTTCCATAATAAAAGTTTGACCGGATTCCCCAAACTTCAGCCCGTGAAGAAACTGATTGATATGTGAAAAGATAAAAGAAGAACCAAGAACTCCGATGATTTTTTTTGATCTGTCGTACAGGGGAGTTGCCGCCGTAATGGTAAGCCCTTCACCGCCGGCATCTATAAAAACAGGGCTCCATGTCGGCTTGCCCGCCTCGATAGCTGCCTTATACCAGGGTCTGGTTTTGTGATCATAATAGGGAAGAGAACTGCTCGTTGTTGTGGGGCGACCTTGAGTGTCCGTATTGAAATATTCTATTTCACCACCAGTTAAAGTCTTCGTAGATATCGTTTGCAGTTTTCCGTTGGCAAGTCTCCTGGCTCCGAAAAAACCACCATCAGCATGCCCCACGTAGGAGTAACTGACGTATTCAAAAGTTTTTACCTGTTGCCAGAAATGAAGTTCCTGTTCTCTAATATTTTTTAAGTTAATTTCCTGCGATTCAATTGCCCTTGCGTTAATCTCATTGACCAAATGTGCCTTGTCAAGAAACATTAACACCCGATCCTCTATTCGGGCCGCAATTTCGTCCATCAACTGCCAGGCCATATTTTCTGTGGCCTTCCCGCTATAGTATAACGATAGAAAGCCGGTTGATGTGACCGCCACGACAATGAGGATAACGAAAGGATAGATCAGACGGGTTCTAAGCGACGCTCCGGGCTTTCCAAAACGGAGCATATCATATAATCTGCTTCGCATCGTTTTATCTCCAGATGATTGATAACCCGAAAAAAGAAATCTTATGTATCAAATTTTTTCGGCAGACAGATTGATCAAAAAGCTTCCATCCAAGTTCTGCCTTGCCGGAAAACGTAAAATATTTTAAATGATATTAAATCGTTTACTGATAATTTTCAATTGAAATTATAGGACAAGGATACTCGAATGTGTTTAAATTTTGTTTCCTGATGGACACCAATTAGAAAGTAGTGGCAAAATAGGGGCTCATTTTGATTTTATGGACATTGGGAAGAACCCCTTACGACTCTTGAAAATTCCAATTTTTTTCTTTTCACTGTTCAGGACTTCATAAGTCTGTGGTTCGGTTCTTCGTAGCCGCCACCCTTTTTGATTGCAAAATTCCTTCTTAAATTCCCAATATCCCATTTCTGTTGTACTTTTCATAACACTGGATACGGTCTCGGCAGCCTGTTCCATTTCAGCCTCGGGTTTATTTTTCTTTGATTTCATAAGTTTCCTTTCTGTCTGGATGGAAGCAAACGAACGATGGAGGGTATATTAATGAACTGCTCACTTCCCGGATGCCTATATACTTTTCAATAATTCCTGTCTTTTCTCCTTGTATTCTTTTTCGGTGATCAACCCATTTTGCAGGAGGCTGTCCAATTTTTTAATCCTGGTCTCGATATGGTTTTCTGCACTATCAGGCGCGTGAGCGGGGTTGAAGGCGGTTTGTTCATCGTCAATCCCGGTGGTTTTGCCTGAGCCGAAAAATTGTCTGATGAGAGAGAAGATCTTTTTTATACCGCGCCACAGTTTGGGCAGGATCCAGATGAGCAGCAAAATGAAGAAAAACAAAAAAACGATGAAATGCCATGGATGGTAGAGGGCCGCCCACAAACCGGTGACCACTGCGATGTCTTCAACGATAGAGGCCGCCCAGTTAGTGAAAGGTTCAGGAGAGGCGTTGATTAGAACCCTCGAGCCTGCTTTCAGGGCATGGCTGCCGGCGGCAAGACCGCCGCCCAAAATTCCGGCAGCTACCGCCATTCCGGGATTTACATCGCCGACGGCACCGGCGGCGATCAGTGCGCCAACTGGAATGCGTATGAAGGTGTGGATCGTATCCCAGCCTGTATCGACCCCGGGCATTTTATCCGCGAAGAATTCCACCAGATACATCAGCCCGGCGGCGCCTATGACGACAGGATTCTGCAAGACATGCAGCTGTTCGGGCAGCACTATGTTACCTGTTACGCCAAGTAACCCCAAAACAAGAATCGCGGCATACAGGTTGATGCCGCTGGCCCAGGCCGCACCCAAGGTCAACGACAGTGTATTCACGATACTGTTATACTGTTCCATGCTGAGCTTCCTCCGAGGGTTTTATTAATAACGGTTATATGGAATCGATTCAGGTTCTTCTTGTTCCCCTTGACAAGGTATTCTTCCGGACTCCTTTCTCCCAACCAATTGAGAGAAGAACCAACATAAATAACATTGAAATGGCGGCGAATTTCCAAATCTTCGACCGTGCGACGGGTATGAGGCTTAATGGTATCTTTTAAGCTCCGGCTTCCCTGACGAAGGCTCTAAACAACTTTTTTGAAAACGAATCCTCCCGCCAGGTGCCCTCGGGATGCCACTGAACTCCAATCATCCAGCGACTGGACTGGTGTTCCAAGGCCTCTACAACCCCATCCATCGCGCGGGCAGTGACGCTCAGGCCGGGGGCCGGATCATGAACCGCCTGGTGGTGCTTGCCATTAATCCAGATTTTGCTCCGGCCCATGATGCGGCGGAGCCGGCTTCCGGCAGCGATGCTGACGGTGTGAGTTGTGACTGCCTTGTCGGTTTTCGGTGTGTGGCATATGCATTCCTGTACCTGGGAGGAGATGTCCTGGTATAGAGTGCCGCCGAGAGCCACGTTGAGCACCTGTATCCCCCGGCAGATGCCGAGGACCGGGAGATCTTTCTCGAAAGCAATGCGGGCGGCCATGAGTTCCATGTAATCGAGGGCTTCGTCCACCTCACCCAGGCCGGCCGTCGGCTCCTCGCCATAGTGCCGCGGATGAATGTCCGGCCCGCCGCTCAGTACAAGCCCCTGAACCGCACCTAAGATCCTCTCCAGGCTGCACTTGTCCTGAGATGCCGGGATGATCAGCGGGACCGCGCCAGCGTCACGCAACGCAAGGCTGTAGTCGGCGAAGGTGTAGTCCATGAAGTGCCCCAGGGAGTAAAGCCCCCAGGCGCCACCCGTCACCCGCGAGCAGGTGATGGCGATCAAAGGTTGCAGCTTTTTTGGCTTCATCTGATCAATTCCCATAAAAGTAAATGAAATTATAAGAATTTGCTTTCCACCTCCCGATATATTGCATTAATCGGTTTGCATGTCAACCTTAAGCAGACGCCCTATATTGTGTGTCTGGGGGGGTGAAGGTGGTCTTCGGGGTTGCAACGCGGGAGAAAATGATTTAATGAAGAAATTCAGAACTTCTTTCCTTCCAGCTTATGATAAATTGACTTACAGAGAGGAATAATGAAACCTGTTTATTTTCCGTTTACATATATTAATGATACCGTTGCGAGGAATTTGTGCGCCTGTTTCGGGCAGATCACTGTTTATCAGCCGGTCGAAAAAGATATTCCGGAAAGCATGCAAAGGCTTGCAGGTGAAGGCCTGCTCGATTTGAAAATTCCTGTTTCGGGGAATGAAGCAAAGCTCGAAGCTCTTATAAAAGAGTATAAAGAGTGGGGAGAGCTTCACCAGAAGAGCGACACGGCATTTTTGAAGGCAATCGGGGAGAGAGTCCCTTTTTTCGATGATACATTCTCAACAGAGCTCGCTTCACAGATTAAGAAGATCCGGGATGAGAACTATTCGAAAGATGAGCCCGATATTCTTCTTAACGCAAGGTTGTTTCTCTGCCTTGCACAGGATTATGATCTTGTTCAGGATGGAATAAACAGGGATCTTGTTTCTGTTTACGAGATGGAAAAGAAACTTCTTGAAGGATTGACCCATGAAGATGAAGTTTTTTTCAGTAAAAAGACAGGTAGTTCCCTTCAGGCTTCCGATGATTCCGTAAAATACAAGATAAAAGAGCGGATTGAGGCATGGACATATCTGATGTCAAACGATATTGAAATGGCGCGATTTTTTGTTACAAACAATAAGGATACAGTTGATTATCTAATTGAAAAAGCTGGAGATTCACAAAAAATAATCGAATTGTCTAATGTCTCTTTTTCTCCCCAATCAGAGGAAACGCATAAATGGCAGGAGATGCTTTCAGAGCAGGTCGAGAAGCTTTTAAAAAATGATAATTTTATGATAGATGAAAAAATATATAATTTGCCTGCCGTAAAAGAGCCTGCAAATGAAATTTCTTTGAAAATATACAGAATTATTAATAAATCCCGCCATGATTTCATAAATAACATTCTGGGACAAAATTTTCAGAATGATATGATTAAGGATAAAAGTGAAATAAATAAGAGCATTTTTATATGCCTTTTGGAAATATCATGTCCAACATAATGATATATATGTAAATAATTTTAACAACCCCAACCCTGGTTCTTATCTAAAAAAAATAATAAGAAGGCTTGACTCGAATTATCAATTGGTATAAGGACTTTGCCCGACGAACAAAAAAATGGTTGAGTTGACTACTCATAGTTCAATTTTATAATGAAAGGAGAGAATGAAATGGCTTTTAATCCGGTTGTTGATGAAGAAAAATGTCAGGGATGCGGCGAGTGCGTTGATGTTTGTCCTGTTGAAGTTTTTGAACTTCAGGGTGAAAAATCTGTTCCTGTGAATGCAGAAGAATGCCTTGGCTGTGAAAGCTGTATCGAGGTTTGTGAACCCGGCGCAATTACTGTTGAAGAGACATAATTTTTAAAGTCCCCTGGTTGATCTACCGTATCTTGCAGCCGGGGGGCTTTATGCCGCTTCCCTTGATTTTCCATCCTGTTTGTTTCCATTGTAATCAAAAAGCTTATGGTTCCTGAAAAATTCATTAAATATCCAGATGTAGCCCTTGTGTCGCAGAAGCTTTCCAGTTTTTCCCTGACTGATATTGCAGGCACAGTTGCAGCTTCCGTTTCATCCGTTTCTTCCGGCTTTAATATCAGACATGGAGAAACTGTTGCAGTTGCTGTCGGAAGCAGGGGAATCAATAAGATAAATTCAGTTATTTATCATTGTGTCAGATATCTTGAAAAGATTGGATTAAAGCCTTTTATAATTCCTGCTATGGGAAGCCATGGAGGGGCAACGGCCGAAGGGCAGAGAAAAGTGCTTGAGAAGCTTGGAATTACCGAATCTGAAATCGGAGTTCCGGTTCTTACGGACATGGAAACCGAGATTATCGGAAAGCTGCCGTGCGGTTTGGATATCCATATTTCAAAAAGAGCGCTTCTGGCCGATCATGTTGTGGTAATAAACAGGATAAAGCCTCATACAAAATTCAGAGCGGAAATTGAAAGCGGGCTTTCCAAAATGCTTACGATAGGACTCGGGAAGGATGAAGGCGCTTCAGCTTTCCACAACTTTGCAGTAAGGCACGGATTTGGGATTATTGAGCAGGCGGCAGATGTTGTCGTCAAAAAGATCCGGCTCCTTTTCGGGCTTGCTCTAATAGAAGACGGGTATGGAAATCTTTCAAAAATCGAGGCTGTTTTGCCTTCTGCTATTATCAACCGGGAAAAAGAGCTTCTCAAAGATGCCCGGAAAATGATGGGAAGCATCCCGTTTGATTCTATCGATCTTCTTATCGTCGATTTTTTCGGAAAAGATATTAGCGGAATAGGAATGGATTCAAATATTACAGGGCGTCACAGGGATATCGTGGGAGATTTTTATGCCTATCCCCATGCGAAACGAATTTTCGTGAGAGATTTATCCCCCGGTTCGGACGGAAACGGAAATGGAATAGGTCTTGCCGATATAACAACAACCCGCCTTGTTAATGGTCTTGACATGGAGAAGACGTACGCTAACGCCATAGCCGCAATATCACCTGAAAAAGCGGCTATTCCGGTTCATTTCAATACGGACCGCAAATGCCTTGATGCCTGCGCTAAAACACTTGGCCTCGATTCGATGGAAAATGCGAGGATAGTAAGAATCAAAAGCACAAAGCATCTTGAATATATTCAGGTTTCAAAAACTCTTGAAAACGAGGTCTTATCAAACCCGGATATTGAAGGGGTTTCACCATGGGAGCCCTTAAAGTTTGATGAAAATAATAACCTGCTTCCTTTTACGCCTCCCGTCTTATAATTTCATGATTCTCGTTGCAAATTCTCCATAAAAATTGATAGTAAGATATGAGCCAATTGCAAAAGTCTCAATAATCCCCTCTCCCCTTGCGGGAGAGGGTTAGGGTGAGGGGAATAAACAACAATTATCAATGAGTTTTATCTCACCCTCCCCTTAATCCCCTCCCATCAAGGTAGGGGAAATATACTTTTGCAATTGTCTCATATGTTTGTTTGATAAAGTCGAAGCTTCTAAAAAAATCAGAGATAAGAGGCGGTTTTTTACGAAGGTATCATTGTTAATGTTTTTGCAAACAGGTAATTTGATATGAAGCAATATATTATTGATGAACTGCGATATAATGACTATGAAAAGGTTAAATTATTCCTTGATGAAAATCTCGGGACTTCAGAGATCGATGGCATTTACTGGTTGCCGCTTGAAAAAGAACTGCTAACCGATGAACAGGCATCGCATAACGACTGCCTGCCGCTTTTCTTTGTTATTGACCTTAGCCCGGAGCGTATTTCCTGCGAGCTTCTTGTGCGTACGAAAAACAGGATCAAATGCACTTGCATCGGGTATGCCACTGAAAAACAGCGGGACTGGCTTATTCAATATCTTGATGATATGCTAAAGCAGCTTGAAATATCAATATGATGGACTCGTAAAAACAATATTTTCTCACAAAGGCACTAAGAACACGAAGAAATAATTATTTAATATTAACAAGTTATCTTTGTGCTCTTTGAGGCTTGGTGTGAGATCCTGACTTACGAAAGCATCAAAGATACCTTTTAATAATTTTGGGAAATAACATGTTAATGACTGCCGCTATTATTCTATGGATTGTGATTGTAACGGGTTTTTTCGGCATATTGGCCATCTTTGCGTCATTCATCGATATTAAGGGGCGCCTTCCGCACAAGGTTGCCGGTACATGGGCGCGGTCCATACTGGCCTTAAGCCCCATAGAACTGACGATCAAGGGCCTTTCAAACATAGATCCGGATAAATCCTACATTTACATGTCCAATCATCAGAGCAACTATGATATTCCGATTCTTTTGGGGCATCTTCCGGTTCAGTTCAGATGGCTTGCAAAAATAGAGCTTTTTCGTATACCGCTTTTCGGGTATGCTATGAAGAGGGCCGGATATATCTGCATAGACCGTTCAAATCAGAAATCAGCCTTTGAAAGTCTTAAAAAGGCTGCCGAAATAATAAGAAGCGGCGTTTCCGTCATGATTTTTCCGGAAGGAACCAGAACCAGGGACGGTAAAATAGGTTCCTTTAAAAAAGGCGGGTTTGTTCTTGCGGTTGAGTCAGGTGTCCCTATTCTGCCGATTATCATCAGGGGCACATATTCGGTCATGTCAAGAAACAGGCTTCTTATTAAACCCGGCAAGGTTACTCTTGAAATCCTGAGACCTGTTGAGACCTCAGGTTTTACAAAAGAGACCAAGGATCAACTTATGGAAAAAATCAGAAATATCATGTGCGAATATATTGATGAGGGAAAAAAGGGTAATTCATCATGTTAAAAATTATTCCTCTTGGCGGACTCGGAGAAATTGGCCTGAATATGATGGCTTTCGAATATGCCGATTCAATATTTATAGTCGATGCCGGGCTCATGTTTCCTGAAGATTATATGCTGGGGGTCGATTTTGTAATTCCCGACATGATTTACCTGAAGCAGAATAAATCCAGAATAGCCGGAATAGTTTTGACTCATGCCCATGAAGATCATATCGGGGCGCTTCCTTTTTTGTTAAAAGATATAAACGTCCCTGTTTTCGGAACTCCTTTTACCCTGGGACTTGTCCGCAATAAACTTGAAGAGTACGGACTTCTGACACCGGCTTCTCTTTATGAAATATCCCCCGGAGAAAGACTAAAACTGGGACCATTTGATATTGAGTTTATAAGGGTTGGTCACAGCGTAGTTGACGGAGTGGGACTTGCAATCAGAACTCCTTTGGGACTGATTGTTCATACGGGTGACTTTAAAATCAGCCACACAGCCATGGACGGAATGATGACCGATATCCATAGCTTCGCACGTTGCGGAGATGAGGGGGTACTGTGTCTTCTTTCCGATTCGACAAATATTGAAAAAGAGGGTTATACTATTTCAGCAAAGGAGATCGGCGAAACCATCTCAAGGATAACAACGGGGTGCAGGGGCAGGATAATAATTGCTCTTTTTGCTTCCAATATCGCCAGGATTCAGCAGATTATCAATATTGCAAAAGCGAGGGAGAAAAAAATTATTTTCAATGGAAGGAGCATTGAAATAAGCATAGGCATTGCGAAAAATCTTGGCTATCTGAAAATTCCTGATGGGATAGAGATTGATATCAGCCAGATAAAAGAGTTTTCAGATGACGAAATAATCATGGTTACCACAGGCAGCCAGGGAGAACCCCTGTCCGCCCTTGCAAGAATGTCAACCGGCTCGCACAAGCAGATAAGCGTGAAAAAAAATGATACAGTTATCCTCTCTTCCAAGTTCATTCCCGGCAACGAAAGAGCAATAACCAATATCATTAATAAACTTTATAAACTCGGGGCTGACGTAGTATATGAAAAAATATCGAACATACATGTTTCAGGCCATGCTTTTAAGGAAGAATTAAAGCTTATGATGAACCTGACCAAACCTGAGTATTTTATTCCGATACATGGTGAATACCGGCATCTGGTGCTCCATTCCCGACTGGCCGAAGATGTCGGAATAAAAAAAGAAAAGATACTTCTTGCAGAAAACGGTCAGATAATAGAATTCGACGGGAAGGGCGGTAGGATAAGAGACGAGGTTGCGACCGGGCGAATTCTTATTGACGGAAAGGGAATCGGGGATGTCGGAAGAAGTGTGCTCAAAGAGAGAAGGGCTCTTTCCGAAGAAGGGCTTGTAGTTGTTAATATGGCTTTTGATGAAGAGACCGGAATTGTTGTGTACGGGCCGGAGATAGTGTCCCGCGGGTTTGTGTTTGAGACAGAGACCGGGCATCTCCTCGAAGATGCAAAATGCGTTATTCTCGAAATAGTTGAGGAGATAACTCCCGATGTGCCGGATAGAATCAATAAAATAAGATCCATGGTGCAAACCGCTTTAAGAAAATATTTCAATTTTGCGATAAAACGGAGACCGGTTATTCTGCCGTTTATTCTTGAGATATAGGAGCAGGCGTGAGGCGAAAGGCTTAAGGCGTAGGGCGAATATCGCGGAACAGGGGTCAGTGATCAGTGGTCAGTAGTCAGGGATCAGTGATCAGAAAGGCATAAGGCAAGAGGCAGAAGGCAAGAGCGTTTTCACTTGAACCCTCGAATCCTTGAATCCTTGAACCCTTTGTTCCATTCGATGTACGATATTCGATATTCGAAGCACGAGTAAAATGCGAAAGGCAGGAAAATTAACATGCGCAAGGAACTAATAGGTATCTTACTGTTTTTTCTTGTTGTTTTCACATTAATCAGTCTTTTGTCTTACAGCCCTTACGATCCTTCAATCAATAATGCGAAAGCCGCCGGCGAGGTTCACAATCTTTTTGGTGTTGTCGGATCAAATATAGCCGGAATTTTTGTTGCTCTCTTTGGAATGGCATCGTTTATTATCCCAGTGGCTATTCTATTTATCAGCATAAGATTTTTCGGTAATTATACCGGCCGGATAATAATTATTACTATTGCCGGCGGATTACTCCTTATTGTGACATCGGCCGGGCTTCTTGCCTTTCACGAAAAAGATTTTGCCGTATTCGGACACGATTTTTCTCCAGGCGGGATTATAGGAATTTCTCTTAAATCATTTCTCGTTAAGTACTATAACATAACAGGTTCAGTTATTATCCTTGCCCTGTCATGGGTTGCCGGTTTTGTCCTCGCAACCGGCTTATCCGTGATGAGTATCCTTAAACGTTTCTGGGAGTTTAGTTTATTTGCTTTTGAACGTGTAAAAACAAATTTCATTATGTTGAAAGAACGGAAGGAAAAAGCCGCAAAACGTACCAGGCTTATAGCAGAAAAAAAGGATCTGAAAGAGCCGGAAATAGAGATAAAGGCGGCAATAACAAAACCAGTTAAGGAAGCGCCCGTTCCAAAGCAGGAAGTATTTGAGTTCATGCGAGCCGAAACAGATTTCCGGTTGCCGTCCGTAAAATTGCTTGATGAACTGCGTGCCAGACCGGCCAGTTTCGACAATGAAAACTTGAAAATGCAGTCTAAGCTTCTCGAGAAGAAACTTGAAGATTTTGGTGTAAACGGGAGAGTAGCGGCAGTTATACCGGGACCGGTTATCACGACTTTTGAATATGAACCTGCCCCGGGGGTAAAGATAAACAAGATAGTTAACCTCACGGATGATCTGTCGCTCGCTCTCCGGGCTACAAGCATAAGGATGGAAGCCCCTATTCCGGGAAAGGCGGTAATCGGCATTGAAATTCCCAACACAGACAGGGAAATAGTCGGGTTCAGGGAGGTAGTCGTATCAGGGGCTTTTGAAAAGGCCAAATCAAAACTTACCATCTGCCTCGGCAAGGATATCGTGGGGAATCCTGTTGTGGCTGAGCTTGATAAAATGCCGCACCTGCTCATAGCTGGAGCCACCGGATCCGGAAAAAGCGTCGCGTTGAACACGATGATTTGCAGCCTTCTCTACAAGGCTACTCCGGATGAAGTGAAGCTTCTTATGGTTGATCCTAAAAGGATCGAGCTGGCAATGTACGACGGCATTCCGCATCTTATTTCACCGGTGGTTACGGATGCAAAAAAAGCCACAAACGCTCTATTCTGGGCCGTGCATGAAATGGAGAGAAGGTACATGATTCTCTCGGAAAACAAGGCAAGAAATATAAACCAGTATCAGCAGAAAACTGCAAAAGGGGCAAAAAATGAAAAGGGCGAGGTTCTCGAAAAACTGCCCCTTATAGTTATTATTATAGACGAACTTGCGGATATGATGATGGTGGCTTCACGGGATGTGGAGATTTCTCTGACCCGCCTTGCACAAATGGCGCGTGCTGCCGGTATTCATCTGATCCTTGCAACACAAAGGCCTTCTGTAGATGTATTGACAGGTATTATAAAGGCCAACTTCCCGACCCGTCTCTCCTTTCAGGTCTCATCCAAAACCGATTCGCGGACAATACTGGATGCCAACGGGGCTGAGAATCTGCTTGGAAACGGGGATATGCTTTTCCTGCCTCCCGGCACGGCAAGAATGCAGAGGATACACGGCGCATTCATCTCTGAAGCTGAAATAACAAGAATTACGGAATTTCTGAAAAAACAGAAAAAGCCGGAGTATGACAAAAAGATAACTGAGGCCAGATCGATTGAACAGTCCGATTCCGATTCAGCAGAGCACGACGAGAGATATGATGATGCCATAGCTCTTGTTACAAGGACAAGGCAGGCGTCAATATCCATGATACAAAGGCATTTGAGGATCGGTTACAACAGGGCTGCCCGCATAATAGAGGTAATGGAAAAAGAGGGGGTTGTCGGACCTTCGGACGGGGTGAAGCCGAGGGAAGTTCTTGTCAGGGGATATGAAAAAAGTGATCAGTGAACAGTGGTCAGAGATCAGTGGTCAGGGATCAGGGGCCAGTGCAAAAAATGCTTTTCCTGGCAACTGACAGCTGTACCCTGACAACTAATACCAGGGATCAGAGGGCGGGGATCAGTGGCCCGTGTGAAAAATGAAGTTTGACCAAACACTTGTGGAAAGCGTTAAGGGTTTTCTTGATCCTGAAGAGGGAATGCGCCTTTATGATACGGCTCTTTCGGTTGCCGGGCTGGGACCATGCCTTGAAATAGGAAGCTATTGCGGAAAATCGGCAATCTATCTCGGGACGGCATGCAGGGAGAAAAACGGGATTCTTTTTTCCATAGACCATCACAGAGGCTCGGAAGAGCAGCAGCCCGGAGAGGAATATTTTGATCCCGAGCTTTTTGATTACGCTTCATGGCGTATGAATACCCTGAAAATTTTCAGGAAAACGCTCGAAAATGCCGCTCTTGAAGAGACTGTTGTTCCGATAGTCGCAAGGTCCGATGTTGCGGCACGGATGTGGGCTTCGCCTCTTCACCTCGTTTTTATCGACGGAGGGCATTCATATGAAACTGCGCTGAGAGACTACAATTGCTGGGCGAAACATATAGTTTCCGGCGGCTACCTTCTCATTCATGACATTTTTTCAGATCCTGCCAGGGGAGGACAGGCTCCATACCGTGTGTATAATCATGCCCTTGAATCGAATCTTTTCAAAGAGCTT
>JAABQB010000063.1 GCA_011391695.1 Desulfobacteraceae bacterium
CTTTCCTAAAATTTCTATTTGTCACGCATATTGGTTTCTGATAAATTGTTATCAAGACTTATTTGATGGAAAAGGAGTCAGAAAGGTTCTTAGACAGGATTGACATGATCGACAGGATGTTACCTGCCCGCTTGAGGCGAGACATCTTGTTAATTATCTGCTTGACTTTTATTTAACCATTAGTTAACATGTACAAACATGTTCACGATTAAATACAGTAAACAGGCCAGCAAAACCAGGGCTAAAATGCCCAGAGGCATTGCCAAACGGATTGACGCTGAGCTAAAATCCATCGCCGCAGATCCCGCAGCATACCAAGGAGACTGGAAGCCGCTGCAAGGCTCGCCATTCTGGCGACTGAGAGAAGGAGGTTGGCGGGCAATCTGCGAAATTATCAACAACGAACTTATAATCTATGTCATTAAAATCGGATCGAGAGGCGACGTCTACAAATGAACATCCAGATCATCGAACATAACGGCGCACCGGAATATGCTATAGTGCCGTTTAGTGAATGGCAAGCTATCATGGACCGCATGGAAGAGCTTGAAGACATTCATGACGCCCGTACTATCTCTGCCGCAATTGCCGCCGGTGAAGAAACATACCCTCATGAATTCGTCAAGCGCCTGTCGTCAGATGAGAGCCCCCTTAAGGTATGGCGTGAATATAGAAAGTTTACCCTGGCAGCTTTGGCAAAGGCTTGCGGCGTGTCAATCCCTGCCCTGTCCCAGATCGAAAACAGTAAGCGCACTCCAAGTGTGGATTTACTGGTTAAGCTCTCCAAGGCGCTCTGCTGTGATATGGAAGACCTTATTACCTATTCCGCTGATTCCTAGACGGATAAATTGGGGAACGAATAGGGAGTATTAGGGACGTCCATAAATAAGTAAATAACTGCCGTCAGCGAGAGAGTTCCCCGCTTTTAGGGGAAACGAATAGGGGACGTTCTAAACTTTTAAACTTTCTCATCAACCAGCAGATATTTAACGTATTTTCAGACAGGAAATGAGTTTTTTATTAATGAGAATTTATCTTGATTGTTGTAGCCTGCAACGCCCCTTTGATGATAGGTGACTTGGGGACGCACATCAATAGGTGACTTGGGGACGTACATCAATATATAAGTTAAGCGTATTTCACTGAGAAAATCCGATTTGATATTTGGAGTTGAGCTGGAAATAATAAATACTTAAATTAAGAAAAGAAATCACGGTTAAAATGGGGCGCAATCAGACAATTCCAGATAATCCATTAGAGTTCATTAAAGAATGCGTGGCCAAAAAGAAAATATTCTGGACTTATCATGTAAACATGAGAATGAAGGAGCGGTTCATTCCAAGAAATTACATTTTTGAATCTGTCGAAAATTTTGAAATTATAGAAGAATATCCCGAAGATAAATATTTGCCGAGCTATCTCGTATATTCTCGATTTGAAAGATATTTATTTCATATTCTTTTTGCTGTAGATTTAGAAGGAGAAAACGTCAGAGTAGTCACAGCATATTTTCCAAGCTTGGGAGAATGGCAGCCTGATCTGAAAAAAAGGAGATTATTCTAATGAAATGTAATGTGTGTGGCTCAAATATGAAATCTATTGTTACGAATATCCCTTTCAAGGTAGATCAATCCACCATCGTTATCGTCCAGGATCTTCCGATTTACCAGTGCGAGGGTTGTACTGAATATCTGTTTGAAGATCCTGTGCTAAAGCGTGTGGATGAAATTCTTGACACGGTTAACTTGGCAGCTGAATTAGAAATAGTAAGATACGCAGCATAAAAGGGAAACAAATAGAGAACGTACTAGAAGAGACTTGGGGACGTTCATCAATATATAAGTTGTTGGGTAAATTGGGAGGGAGGGGTATTAGGGACATCCATTTAAACTTTCTCATCTTTTATTAGGCGGAAGGCGAGAGAAGCAGAATATCGAATATCGTACATCGAATATCCCGCCATAAAGATCGGCGGGCCTTTGGCGAACAACGATCAACTATCTCTTCCGGCTCTCTCATAAATTATAGTTACCGATTTCAGCCTTGACCTGTTTTCGGTAACTATTCAGAGCAAATACGTAACATTCATGCAGAGCGTGAATTCGATCATATAATCTTTCCTAAAATTTCTATTTGTCACGCATATTGGTTTCTGATAAATTGTTATCAAGACTTATTTGATGGAAAAGGAGTCAGAAAGGTTCTTAGACAGGAGGTTTTTATGAGGTCTGCAAATAATTTAGAAAAAATAGAAAGCCAAATCATGAGTTTGCCCATATCAGAGCAGATTCATTTGATCGAACGTATTGCCAGGCGAGTCCGCTCCGTAGAGACAAAATCAGCTATGACCCTGAATTGGATTGATCTTTACGGAACAGGAAAAGGGATTTGGGGAGGAGAGGACGCCCAAAATTATGTGAACCATATGAGAGAAGATCGCATATGAATTTTTCCAAATCACTCAAGCAGATTAAAACTATTTTCCTTGATACCGCACCTGTTATCTATTTTATTGAGGCTCATGATCAATTTGGACCTCTTGTCAGACAGGTAGTTGAATTGATGAATGAAAATCGTATTCAGGCATTTACATCGGTTCTGACCCTTGCTGAAGTATTACCAAAACCGGTGGAGTCAAAGAATGGCAAGCTTGTCGAAAAATTTAAAATGTATCTCAAAAACGGGCCGAATCTGACAATGCTACCCATTACTGAAACCATCAGTGAAAGAGCGGGCCTTCTTCGAGGGAAATATTCCTACCTCAAAACCGTGGATGCGATTCAGATTGCGGCTGCAATTGACGCCAAGACAGACGCTTTTTTAACAAACGATAAGAAACTTGCCGGAGTTAAGGAAATCAAGATTCTTGTTCTGAACAACTATCTTGACAATACCCAAGATGGGGGACTTGGGGAACAAATAGGGGTCTTAAACATTTAAACTTTCTCATCTTTTAATAGGCGGAAGGCGTGAGAAGCAGAATATCGAATATCGTACATCGAATATCGAAAAACTATGTAACTATTTCTTCCGGCTCTCTCATAGATTATAGTTACCGATTTCAGCCCGCCATAGATATTGGCGGATCTGAGAATACAACTTGTATTTAGAAATATTTTCATTTTTTTTAGCTCTGTCGCATAGCAGAATGATATAATGAATGAGATATGGAATAGAATAACCAAGTTAATTGAACATAAAAATGTTATAATCTCAGAACATGGTTATGATGAGCTTGCAGCCGATAATATAGAAGTTATGGATGTCATTGCGGGAATAGGTGATGCTTACGTCATCGAGGAATATCCTGAATTTTCGAAAGGATCATGTGTTCTGGTTTTACAACATGACAAAGTAGGTTCAGCTATACATGCTGTTTGGGGGATTCCAAAAGGCCTATCATCACCGGCTGTGCTAATAACGGCATACAGGCCAGATCCTGTGAAGTGGACAGATGATTTTAGGAGGAGAAAGTTATGAAACAAAAATATCGCACTAAATTGGTGCATGAAGGAAAATATGTTGCAGAGGTTGACGTGGTGCTACACGAAACGGATGAAGGTTGGTCGCCATATCTGTCACTTGAGGATGCATGTAAACTGGATAAAGTACGTGATTCTCTCCGAAAAGGTGATATTGAAATGGCAATGAGGCTATCCCGCGTTTTTTCATTGACACCTGTAACTATGCCGCAAAAGCACAATGAATTATTACATCCTGGTGCATAAGCAAGGGGAGGCATCCGGGAACGGACATGCGGGACGTCCAATAAGTAAATAACTGCCGTCAGCAAGCAGAATTGCCCGCTTTTTCCGTATCTTCAGAGATGAAAAGTGGAAGGCGCGAGAAGCAGAATATCGGGCCCGTTACACGGGTATATCGGACATCGAATATCGAAAAGAGATATGGGGGAATAAAGAGATTACTTATGCTTGAGATTTGCAGATTTTTCGGAATTATCATTAGAATGTTCTTTGATGAACATGATCCTCCACACTTTCATGCAGAGTATCAGGGACATAAGGGGGTTTTTGATTTTAACGGCAACATCATGAAAGGAAATCTGAATTCAAAAACAGCGACAAGACTTGTACGTGAGTGGATAGATAGATTGTAATAGCATAGTTGTTTCAGTATTCCGTGCTTCTGACGGATTTGAAAAACCACTTGACTAATTCTTAATTGTAAATACAATGTAAATATGTCAGAACTTCGATTTGAGTGGGATACCGCAAAAGCTGCAGAGAACCTCAGGAATCACGGCGTATCGTTTGAGGAAGCGCAAACCGTTTTCTATGATGATTTTGCCAGGGAATTCTACGATGATAAACATTCGGAATGGGAGGAAAGATTTCTTCTGCTCGGTTTAAGTTTCAAGTTTCGGCTCTTGATGGTCTGTCACTGCTATCGTGAAAATGAGTCGGTGATCCGCATTATTTCGGCCCGCAAGGCTACGGCAAACGAAGCAAGGTTTTACAGGAGAAAGTGATATGAAAAAGGAATACGATTTATCAAAGATGAAGTCCAGGCCGAATCCTTATGCTAGGAAGCTCAAGAAACAGGTTACCCTAAGGATGAGCCCGGACGTCGTTGAGTACTTCAAGAAGATGGCTGAAGAGACCAACATCCCTTACCAGAGCCTTATCAACCTTTACCTGAGGGATTGCTCCGCCTCCAAGCGCAAGCTCGATATGCAGTGGATATCGGACGGACTTGGGGACGTTCATCAATATATAAGTTGAGTATATTTGCCTGTAGGGGGGAAGTATTAGGGACATCCATTTAAACTTACTCATCTTTTATTAGGCGAAAGGCGTGAGAAGCAGAATATCGGGCCCGTTACACGGGGGGGCGACTTGGGGACGTTCATCAATATATAAGTTGTGTATATTTGCCTGAGAAAATCTGATTTTTTATTCCTGAAAAGGAGTCTCAACAAAGGCGGCGCTGCATTCATAAAATCACATATAATATTTGGTGTACTCATATCATACCAAACTATTCATCAAGCAAGTGCTTGCTTTGTACCTCATTTGATAGTACATATAAAAATACAATAGGAGGTACGCTATGGGAAAACTTATGAATATCCTTCCGGTAAGCGATTTGAGGCAGGACACTGCCAAAATCATGAAACAACTACGAGAAAACAAAAATCCAATTATAATTACGCAAAGAGGGAGAGCAGCCGCCGTTATTATCGGGGTTGAGGCGTATGAAAAATCTGAACACGATAAAGAACTTCTGCGTCTTTTGGCTAAGGGAGACAGGGAAACAGAAACAGGCGAGGGTTATGATTTGGATAATGTTCTTGCCGAAGCTGATTCACTCTTGGCCCAGGAACAGTTATGAAAATCCGTTTTACGCCTTCTGCAAGATCACAGTTTCTGTCGGCTCTCTCATATATTCGACGAGACAAACCATCAGCGGCGACTGGTTTTCGAGATCGGGCTGAAAAAGTCTTACGAAGGCTCGAAGACTTTCCTGAATCCGGGAGAGTCATACCAGAGTTTCCAGATCTTCCTTACCGGGAGGTGATAATATCGCCATACCGGTTTTTTTATAAAATCAAAAGGGATGCCGTTTGGATCATTGCGGTGTGGCATGGTGCACAGCTTCCAAAAGAACCAAGGGGGAGTCATAAGGGACGTCCCATAGTCTCCTTGTCAACTAAAAAATAGCAAAAACAGAATTGATTGTCCCATTAATTGAAAAGCGTAGAAAATCAGCCTTTTTAAGGAAGGAGGACTTGGGCTGACTTGGGTGACTTGGGGACGTTCATCAATATATAAGTTAAGCATATTTGACTTAGAAAATCTGATTTTTTCATCCTGAAAAGGGGGTCAGATATATGGCCAGCATTTTAAACATCTGCAGAATGTTATTTAAACGCCGGAAACACTCGCGTTACAATGTCCAAGATAGCACCTTTGTCATCGTGGCGCCAGGAGAGCAGAAGGTTCAGATCATTGACATCAGCATGGGCGGCGCGGCATTCATCTACCAGGGGCGTCCGGAAGATCTCGAGAAGTCTGGCGCCCTTAAACTGATCGCCAAGGAGATGAGTCTGCAAAAATTGAAATTTGATACGGTTTCTGACATCCCGGCGCCCGGTTATGCGCAATCATTAAATAAAATGTTTCGGCGCCGTGGCGTGCAATTCAAGTGGATAGGAGTCCTTGAAGAATCGGAATTGAATAAATTCATAAAAGAGGTAGGCATATTTACCACATAAACCAATTTTCAATTTATAGCTACCGATTGCAGTCCACCGTAGATATTGGCGGATCTGAGACCTTGAGCCGTTTTCGGTAACTACGCATCAATTTCTTCTAATCGGTCAAATTATCCTGTTAATCCCTGTCGGATAAGTTTTTAATGGTAAAGGATTACAACAATCTGTCGGCAAGTTCTTTATATCGGGAGAATTTTCCGTCTGCGGACATCAGTTTCGCATCACGATTCAGAGTGGTAGCAATGATGATTCTGTCCTGCGGATCGCTGTGATGTTCAGGCAAATCCACAGCTATACTGGCAATAGCAGGCGTTATGGGCAACAGATTGATATCAGACCCTTCCAGCGCCTTTTCAAACCAGCTCGTTCTACTGCAGGGCAATTCAATTCGACCATGTGCATCAAGCCATGCAACTTCAAAACAGCTTATGGCAGAGACAGCGACAAAGTCAGCTCTTTGAATCAGATCGTTTCGGACCTGTCCAATGAGATCGATGTTCTCATTGACCCACCACAACCAGATGTGCGTATCCAGGATAATCATTTGAGCAAATTCCAGTCTTTTTCAGAAGCAGTGTCAAAAACATTTCCTATTATCCGCATCTTTCCGGCAATGTCCCGATGTGGGAAGCGGCGCAAAATATTTTTTTGCTCCGCCTTTTCCGCGATCAGAAAAATGACTTCCACCCGTTTGTTGGGAGGAAACTTCGGCAATCCTTTCAGATTACCCTTGTGATCGGTATCAAGCAGCAAACGCTCTGCATTCATGATTTATTCCTCTTTTTTATTTCATCCATTCTCAAATCGTAAAATCGAGAGAGCGTGAAATGGACACTCTCTCATATTTTGAGATATACGCAATATAGATATATTATATATTCATAGGCTTCTGTTGTCAATCAGTTCATGACACCAGGAAACGAATCAATTTTGCTCAAGTTCAAGGAAGGCGATAAAGGACCTTGGGGACGTTCGTGCAGAACGTGCATTCGGTCATATAATCTTTCCTAAAGATTTCTATTTGCCTATCATATTGATTTCTGATAAATTGATGTCAAGACTTATTTGATGAAAATGGAGTGTACGGCATGGCATCCATGAACAGAATCGAGCTTAATCCAAAAGTATGCAACGGTAGGCCTGTAATAAAAGGTACCAGGATTCCTGATTCTGTGATTCTCGAACAGATTGCGGAAGGCGATTCATGGGACACAGTGCTTTCAAATTACCCTGAACTGAAGAAAGAAGAAACGAATGGGGGATGCCCTATACTTTTAAACTTTCTCGTGAATCGTGGATAGTGGATCGCGAATCGACCAACGAACTGCGAGCGACGATCTGCGAACAACGAACCACGTTTTAGGCGGAAGGTATAATGAGAGAAAAGCCTGAAAACTTTACGTATAAAATCGGAGATGTATAATGAGTAAAAATGAAACCCTCTCAATTCTTCTCGATTATAAGAAACAGTTTGCCGACAAGTATGGAATAACTGCACTGGGTGTTTTCGGTTCGACCGCACGTGACCAGGATCATGATGACAGCGATGTGGATGTAGTAATACAGATGTCGAAGCCGGATTTTTTTATTTTAGCCGGCATTAAATGTGAACTTGAAGAAAAATTTCATAAACCGGTTGATATTGTGACATACAGGCAGAAGATGAATCAATTCCTGAAAAGCAGAATAGACAGGGATGCCGTTTATGTATGATAAAGAACTAACTGTAGAAGTATTAAAACAGATACTCAATGCAGCTGAGACAATAATGGCTCGTTTTGAACCTGTCAAAGAAGCATCCGATTTTACGGGCAGTTCCATGGGAATGGAAAAAATGGATTCTATTTGCATGTTGTTGATTGTTATTGGAGAATCCTTAAAAAACCTGGATAAAATTACTGAAAGACGACTTCTTCCTGGCTATCCTGAAATCGACTGGAAAAAAGCGATAAAGATGCGCGATGTAATCACACATCATTATGCCGATGTAAACGCTGAAGCTGTATTTAATACATGTAAAGAAAAAATTCCTGATCTGATAACGACAATTAATAAAATGTTGCAAGATATGAAATAAGGGAAACGAATGGGGGACGTAGTAAATTTTAAAATTACTTATCAACCAGCGAATATTTAACATATTTTCAGGCGGTAACGAGATTGATTATAAATGAGAATTTACCTTGATTGTTGTAGCCTGCAACGCCCTTTTGATGATAGATCCCAACCGCGAATAGCGGTTGAGGCTGAAGCCGTACTCGTTATTCTGTCCGAATTGGTTATGGAGTTGGACATATGAATACTGAAACAAGACCGATATATGAAATAAGCCGCCGGGCTACTAACATTCTATTCAGGGAGATGGGCATAGTTGAGACAATTCGTTTTTTTAATCAGTTTTCGATAGGCCGCGGCGACTATACGAAAGATCGTGAGAAATGGATCGGTGATGTATCTCTGGATGATGCTATCTCTCAAATTAAGGACCGATAGCAAGGGAAGGACGGGACGGGGGCACATGGGGGCCCAGGGACGAATAGGGGACGTTCTAAACTTTTAAACTTTCTCATATAGTTTAACTGAGGACAGTATATCGAATTATAATTAAAGGAGATACATTGTGCCAACAATTAGTATGTTTTTCGGCATTATAATAAGAATGTATTTGGGGAAGAAAGAACATAATCCACCGCACTTTCATGCATATTATCAAAATTATAAAGCAACTTTTGATATAAATTTGTGCGCGATACTCGAAGGTGAAATGCCAATTAAACAGGGCAAGTTAGTTGAGGCATGGGCTGAGCTACATAAAGAAGAATTACTAGCCAACTGGGAATTGGCTACAAATGGTGAACTGCCTTTTAAGATCGAGCCACTAAAATAATTTAAAATGGAGAGCAAGTATTATGTATTTAGGTGTGAAATTTGTTAAGCCATTAGATAATTATAACTTATTATTAACATTTGAAAATAATGAGCAAAGAATCTTTGATATGAGTTCCTATATGGAGCAAGGAATTTTTTCCGAATTAAAAGATCAGAATATTTTTAAATCAGTCCGCATAAATTTTGACACAATTGGGTGGGGAAACGGAGCCGATTTAGATCCTGAATTGTTGTATAAAGAAAGTAAATAAGGAACAAATAGGGGACGCATTAAACTTTTAAACTTACTCATCAAACAGAATATCGAATATTGGACATCGAATATCGAAAGACAATGTAAATGAATGGGCGACATCAGGGGAACATTTTTAGACTGAAATTTCAGAGGAGTTATCTCTATGGAAAACATGATTAAAATTCATCTCGAAAAATTGCCCGAAGGGCTTTATCTGGCAACATCCGATGATATTCAGGGATTGGTTGCACAGGGGAGAACCATTTCCGAGACGATTGAAATCGCGAGGGATGTGGCGAGAAAGCTCATAGAGGAACAAGGCTTACCCACCACAAAGGGGCAGACTTGGGGACGTTCGTGCAGAGCGTGCATTCGGTCATATAATCTTTTCTAAAGGGGCGGCTTGGGGACAACGTTCATCAATATATAAGTTGAGTATATTTGCCTAGGAAAATCTGATTTATTTATTCCTGAAAATGAGTCAGAAAGGTTCTTAGACAGGATCGACAGAAAGTATGCTATTGTCGGATCGAATGGCATTCCTTGTTGACTGAAGTCGTTGATTAACATAAATTGAAAAGCATGCAGGATTACGAGGATTAAGGAAGAAGAATGATGTCATGATCGACTTCGAATGGGATAATGTCAAAGCGAAAATGAATCTCAGGAAACATTATGTTTCTTTCAGCGAAGCAGCCACCGTTTTAAGAGACGGGCTGAGTATCACGATCTATGATCCGGATCACTCCGATACAGAAGATAGATATATAACCATCGGGATATCGGATACTGGCCGCTTTCTGATGGTTTCGCATACCGACCGAGGTGATCGAACACGCATCATCAGCGCACGGGAACTTACTCGAAAGGAACGTGAAGTATATGAAAACGAAATTAAAAGACGAAAAGGCTGACGAACTTCGTTCTGAATACGATCTTGCCGCCCTGCTCAAGGAAGGTGTGAGAGGTAAGTATGCCAAGCGCTATGAGAATGGAACTAACCTCGTATTACTATCACCGGATGTAGCAAGGAATTTTGCAAGTGACGAAGCAGTGAATGAAGCGCTTAGATTGGTTATACAACTCAAAAAGATTCCAAGTGGCGGGAAACGCAGGTCAGCCGTGGCGTGAAATTCAAGAGCGATGCGAAGGAAACGAATGAGGGCGACTTGGGGAACAAATAGGGTGAGGGGGACAAATAGGGGACGTTCTAAACTTTTAAACTTACTCATCAAACAGAATATCGAATATCGGACATCGAATATCGAATCAGGAACAAAGACCTGTTAACAGTTTTCATCGTGACGACACCCCATGAAAATCAAAAATAAGGAATTCATAAAGACAATCGGTGTAGATGGAAATGACCGTCTAAGGATTCGAATTGGCACAGAAAAGGGGCAAGTAGTCAATATCATGGTGCAATATGAGGCCAATATTGTCGGCGTCTGGCGAGAAATTGTACGATATGATTGCGCACATGGATTCCTTCATCGAGATGTGATATTACCAAAAGGCAAGACTGAGAAGCAACCTCTCTCGATAGCAAATTTAAGTGACGCCCTGCAGTATGCGGAACAGGACATCAAAGACAGATGGCAATGGTATAAGGAAAGATACATCAGAGGGTTAAGAAAATGAGAAAAGATGAAGTAGTTAAAAAGAATATCGGGTTGACCTTTGATTTTATTCGTGCAGCCGTCGCCAATCCTGATTTGCTTGATAAAATTCCGGATGGCGCCGAGATAGAATTTCTTGAGACCGATCTGCCCCGGATTGAAACAGAAAAACGGACGGACATGGAGAAGCCGTTTGTCCTTTTCAAAGTGGAACGAAACTTTCAGGCGATTTGATGCGGGTTGGGGGAAGTATTAGGGACGTCCATAAATATATAAATAACTGTCGTCAGGGAAAGGAACGAATGGGGGACGTAGTAAACTTTTAAACTTACTCATATTTTGTTAGGCGAAATAGGTATTTGGGGGGGTATCCGAAGTATTAGGGACATCCCATAAATATATAAATAACTGTCGTCAGTAAGGAGATTTGCCCGCTTTTAGGGCGAGTATTAGGGACATAAATAAGGGACGTAAATTGGGTACGTTCGTGCAGAGCGTGCATTCGGTCATATAATCTTTTCTAAAGATTTCTATTTGTCACGCATATTGGTTTCTGATAAATTGTTATCAAGACTTATTTGATGGAAAAGGAGTATACGGCATGGCATCCATGAACAGAATCGAGCTTAATCCAAAAGTATGCAACGGTAGACCTGTAATAAAAGGTACCAGGATTTCTGTTTCTGTGATTCTCGAACAAATTGCGGAAGGCGATTCATGGGACACAGTGCTTTCAAATTACCCTGAACTGAAGAAAGAAGATATTCAAGCCGCTTTGATCTACGCAAGAGAATCCATTGACCATACCGAGATCAGGTTTGCCTATGTCTGAAAACATCAGGCTTTATCTGGATCAGATGCTCCAGACGCATGTCGCGAGTGTGTTACGCCAGACAGGCTATGATGTCATCCGTGCATCGGGGAAACAAATAGGGGACGTTCTAAACATTTATAGTTTCTCATCAAACAGAATATCGAACATCAAATATCGAAGGACGATGCAACTAACTCTTCCGTCTCGTTCATCAATATATCCGGGGAGTATGTTTCACATGACAATGACTGAGAAAATCTGATATTTTTATCCTGAAGAAAGGAGTCAGATATGTGTTCAATATTTTAAAAACGTTCAGGAAATTGTTCAAACACAGGCGATACGAACGTTACAGTGTTATGGAGAGCTCGTTTGTAATTGTTGCGCCCGGGGAGCATAAGGCTCAAATCATTGACATCAGCATGGGCGGCGCGGCATTCATATACGAAGGGCGTCCGGAAGATCTCGAGAAGTCTGGCGCCCTTAAACTGATCGCCAAGGAGATGAGTCTGCAAAAATTGAAATTTGATACGGTTTCTGACATCCCG
>JAABQB010000064.1 GCA_011391695.1 Desulfobacteraceae bacterium
TATGGGGTCCCGGATTTTCTCGACGACCTTGTTGACCAGATTCCAAGAGGTATTTCAGAAAAATCCGGGGATATGGCCAAGGTCGCTGTAATCGGGAGGCCGAATGTCGGGAAATCATCTCTCATAAACAGGATACTAGGCAAAGAAAGGCATATAGTAAGCGATATTCCCGGCACAACCCGGGATGCGGTTGATTCAATCTGCGAAATAAAAGGGAAATCATATCTTCTAATAGATACTGCCGGGATACGCCGAAAGGGAAAAGTATCAGAAAAAATAGAAAAGTTTTCCATTATAAAGGCATTGAAAAGCCTTGACAGGTGCGATGTCGCGCTGATCATCATCGATGCGTCGGAGGGCATAACGGAGCAAGACATAAGCGTTGCAGGATACGCCTTTGAGCGGGGGTGCGGCTGTATCTTTCTCTTGAATAAGTGGGATGCTGTCGAAAAAAACGAAAAAACCAGAAAAATACTTATTGACCGGTTAAGGTACGATGCCAAATTTTTAAGCTTTGCGCCTGCTATGGTGATTTCAGCCAAAACAGGCCACGGAGTTTCAAAAATCTTCAATCTGGTTGAAGAAGTCTATGGCCAGTATGAAAGAAGAATCGGAACCGGAGAATTAAACAGGATTTTCGAGGTTGCCGTAAAAAAAACCGAGCCGCCTCTCTATAAAGGAAGAAGGCTTAAATTTTTTTATGCAACCCAGGTATCTGTTAAGCCGCCTACATTTGTCTGCTTTGTAAATTTTCCTGATGGGGTCCATTTTTCCTACAGCCGTTATCTTGTCAACCAGATCAGGGAAGGTTCAGGGCTTGACAAGACGCCGGTAAAGATAATTTTTAGGAAGCGGGAAGGGGACAGGCATAAGAAGAAATAAGGGATCAAGGATTCAAGGGTCCCAGGGTTCAAGTGAAAGCCCACAGGCATTTAGGCTGAAGGCTGAAGACTGTTAGGGGACGCATTTGGTTATTAGTGACTGAAAGCCTACAGTCTATCTACCGTAACACTTAATTGATTATCCGCAGGTACGGAGAAGATTGTTGCACCGATTTTAAAAATTGAGAGGAAGAATTGGATCTTTTTGAATACGGAGCCAAAGAAGCAGGAAATGAATCAAGACCTCTTGCCGAGAAGATGCGTCCGCGGAATATTAATGAATTCGCAGGGCAGGAGCATGTTGTCGGCAGCGGGACGTTGATCCGGCACTCAATAGAAAAAGACCAGGTCTTTTCAATGATTCTATGGGGCCCTCCCGGCTGCGGTAAAACCACTCTTGCAAGAATAATAGCGCTTGAAACCTGCTCATATTTTGTCCATTTTTCGGCGGTATTAGCAGGCGTGAAAGAGATAAGATCTGTTATCGAAGAAGCAAAAGAGCAGCTTAAACTTCACAGAAAACGGACCATACTTTTTGTAGACGAGATTCACAGATTCAACAAGGCCCAGCAGGATGCATTTCTTCATCATGTTGAGAGCGGGCTCATAACTTTAATAGGCGCGACGACCGAAAACCCCTCCTTCGAGGTCATTGCGCCCCTTCTTTCACGCTGCAGGGTTATAACGCTCAAAACATTATCCGATGATGATATTGCACGGATAATCGAAACAGCTTTAAAGGATAAGGAAAGAGGGCTCGGAAACCTGAATCTTGAACTTTCAGGTGAAGTTCTCTCCCACCTTGTTAGAATATCTGACGGGGATGGGCGGATGGCTTTGAACAGTCTTGAAGTTGCGGCCGGGATAGCGACCGCGAAAAAACAGGGCGACGGGGAATCGGTCAGCCTGACTCTTGACGATCTGGAAAAAGCCCTTCAGAAAAAAGCTTTATTATACGACAAGTCGGGCGAAGAACATTACAACCTGATATCGGCTCTGCACAAGAGCATGAGAGGAAGCGATCCCGATGCCGCTCTTTACTGGCTTGCGCGCATGCTGGCGGCGGGTGAAGATCCGCTGTTTATAGCAAGGAGAATGATTAGGTTCGCATCGGAGGATGTTGGAAACGCCGACCCTTATGCTTTGAGTGTTGCGATAGACGCAATGGAGGCATTTAAATTCATCGGACAGCCGGAAGGAGAACTCGCTCTTGCACAGGCTGCTGTTTATCTTGCAACCGCTCCCAAGAGCAACAGCATATATACCGCATACGGAAGAGTAAAAGAAGCAGTCAGAAACGGAGGGGCGCTTCCGGTACCGCTTCATATCCGGAACGCTCCGACAGCTCTGATGAAAGATCTCGGGTATGGAAAGGATTACAAGTATGCCCATGATTACAAAGAGGAATATGTTTTCCAGGAATATCTGCCTGATAAGCTCGAAGGCCGTCATTTTTACTTTCCCACAGAAAAAGGGTATGAAAAAACGATCGGGGAAAGGCTCGAAAAATGGCGCAGAATAAAGGAAGAAAAAAGAAAGGAATTAAAGAAAGAAAGCGGGAATTAAACTGAACAATCAAAATAATCAAAAGAGAATTGCCGGGTTTCATGTTCCATGAAGCCCGTTTCATTTTTGAAATATGTCCGTTCCATGAATCTTATTTTTTCTTTCCCGATTAAAACAATGGAAGATGAGCGGGTTCCGTAGATATCGCTTTTGATGAAAAGGGGCGACAGAATCCTCTCCCATTCAATGCCAACCCCTGTATCAGGCAGATCTCTGTCGGCCGGCATATACCTGTCCGACAGCAGCGTAAAGATGCTTTCGCAGTCTATCTCATCCGCGGAAAGAATTTTCTCAAGAGACTTCTTTCCTTTTGCAACTTTCGGCCACGGCGTGTCAAGAAGATGGTTGCTTAAGCCGTGAATGCCGGGAGAAAGTCTTGATATTTCGCCCGACCTGTTTGAAAACCAGAAAATACCGGATTCGTCTCCTGCCAGAAGATTGAATCCGTTGTATCTTTTCCCGTCCGGTTTGATTTTTTGAAGGTATGTCAGGGGTGATTCGTTTCCTTTCAGATAATCTGCTACAAGAAATCCTCTTGACGGGGCGTCAGGTATCTGAACAGCGGGATCCCTGAAATTGGTTATGGCGCAAAAGCGTCCATTTTTCGTTACGCCGAGCCATGTACCGCCGCTTTTTAAGTCTCTTCCTGCCAGAACGTGGGGCGCTTCGTTCCAGAAATCGAGCTGAGCTGTCGGGCGGTCATAAAACTCGTCCCTGTTAGCCGCAAGGATCAGTCCGTAAGATGGGTGACTGCAATATGATAAAAGAATCAGGCACATATTTTTAATATTTTATATACAGGCTATCCGCAGTTTGCGATAGTTTCTTATCCAGCGTCCAGAAAGGTACACCTGTTAATACCGCGGATGTAATAAGATGGACATCCACATAACCCATCCCTTTTCCCATTAAACGATTATTGTCTATAAATGATAATACTTCATGATGTTCAGCTTCGATGCTCATCGGCAACAATTGAAGATACGAAAGGATAACTGCCCTGTCTTTGAGATTCCCGCATGCAAGTTCCCCTACAATTAATGGGTGGCAAAGCACCCTTCCATCATTAAGCAGGTTTACAAGTTCATCATTTCCATACCTCAAATGGGAAACCCAAACTGATGTATCCACAAGAACCATTACTTATTATGACCCTTTTCTTCTTGGTATCGCTTCCAAATGCTTTTGAGTCCCACCAAGCTTTGCAAGCCTCTTACCACTTTCTCTGGCAATAAGGGCCTCAAGCCCAAGCTTAACGAGAGCAGTTTTTTCCTTGATTCCAGTCATTTTGGATGCTTTGTCCATCAGGTTGTCTTCGATATTCAAAGTGGTTCTCATAGTTTCACCTCTTACAATTGTGATGCCTGAGTATGTATCATATATGCATATCTGTCAAGTCGTTCTTCAATTCAGATAATTATTGACACATCCGTTAAAAATAACCATTATGGTTCCATAAGGTACATAAAAGATATGGAGGGTAATTATGGCTACAATAACTTTAAAAAACATCCCTGATCCGACATACAATACATTAAAACAGCTTGCCACTGATAATCGCCGAAGTATCAACAGTGAAATTATTAACTTAATAGAGAAGGCAACAAAAAGTTCAAAGATTGATCCAAATCAGCACTTGGTACTTGCGAGAAACTTTCGGGAGAAATCTAAACATCATTTTGTTGACGATGCAAAGCTTACTGAAATTAAAAACGAGAGAAGGCCATGATTGTTGTTGATACAAATATTATCAGCTACTTTTACCTTTCTTCCGAGTACTCCGCAGTTGCAGAAGAGCTATTTTTAAAAAACTCTGCTTGGGCGGCTCCACTTTTATGGCGGAGTGAGTTTAGAAATGTACTTTCGTATTACATCAGAAAACAAATAATTGCCTTGCAGGATGCGATTCAAATCTTTGAAACAGCCGAGAGTTTATTGCATCATAATGAGTATGAGGTTAATTCAGCTCAAGTCCTGAAATTGTCGCAAAACAGCGGTTGTTCAGCATATGACTGTGAGTTTGTCAGTCTGGCACAGGACTTAAATGTGCCGCTTGTCACTATGGATAAAAAAATTCTTGATAACTTTAAAAATACTGCTGTATCAATGCAGAGATATATGAAAAAATACTGAAGGGTCAACATTTTTGATATTGAATTTTTTCAACTAAAGTGAGGAGGTCTCGTTCATGAAAGATGTTGTAATTGTCAGCGGATCAAGGACCGCTGTTGGAGCGTTTGGCGGCGGATTGAAAGATGTAACGGTTGTTGAACTTGGTTCGCTGGTTATCGGGGATGTTCTGAAAAGAGTCGGTTTGAAGCCTGCCGCCGGTACGGAGATGATTGAAAATGCCCCGGAAAAATTAAAAGGGAGCGGATTGACGGAACTTGAAAAAAAATGGTTCAAATGGGATAATACAAGCACTTCTGTTGTAATTGATGAAGTCATAATGGGCAATGTTCTCCAGGCGTGTCAGGGTCAGAACACTGCAAGACAGGCCATGATTCATGCCGGACTTCCCAAGGAAACCCCGGCATTTACAGTTAACAAAATTTGCGGTTCCGGTTTGAAGGCAATTGCATTGGGCGCTTCTTCCATTATGGCCGGTCAGGCCGATGTTGTGATAGCAGGGGGGCAGGAAAATATGAGCCTTGCTCCCATGGCTCTTCCCAAAGCTCGCTGGGGTCACAGGATGGAACTTACCGGAACAGGCCAAATCTATGACCTGATGGTTTTTGACGGGCTGTTTGAGATATTTTACGGTTACCATATGGGCGTTACCGCTGAAAATATTGCGGCAATGTATGGTATCGGGAGGGCAGAACAGGATGAGCTTGGTGTCCTGAGTCATAAAAGAGCCATGGCTGCCATAAATAACGGTATTTTTGCCCAGGAGATAGTCCCTGTTGTAATAAAAACCAGGAAAGGTGAAACCGTTTTTGACCGGGATGAACGTCCCATGGAAACGAGCATTGAAAAGATGGCTAAATTGCAGCCGGCATTCAAGAAAGACGGAACTGTGACGGCCGGAAATGCTTCAGGCATAAATGACGGAGCTGCCGCGGTCCTTTTGATGAGCAGTGAAAAAGCAAAAGAGATGGGTCTTGAGCCCATTGTATCGATAAAAGCTTTTGCGGCAGGTGGTGTTGATCCGGCATATATGGGACTCGGGCCAGTTCCGGCGGTTAAAAAAGCCTTGAAATCGGCCGCGATGACGTTGAAAGACATTGATATGATAGAATTAAATGAGGCATTTGCTTCACAGGCGATCGGCTGCATGCGTGAGCTTGGAATTGATAATGACAGGCCTAATGAACTGGGAAGCGGAATTTCTCTCGGGCATCCTATCGGCTGCACGGGCGCCCGCCAGATGGTGTCAGGAATGAACCAGATGAAAAGAAAAGGATACACTACAGGGCTTATTACAATGTGTATCGGTGGGGGTATGGGAATGGCCATGATTATTGAACGAAAATAGATCCGTTTTCTTCTTTACTTATTAGGCTGTTGATGATAAAAAACGGCTCAGGTGGATAGGCTTTTAGCTTTCACCTTCAGCCTACAGTCTAATAGCCTTCAGGCTGCAAGTTTATTAACAGGTTATCGGAGGATTCACTAGATGAACATCAGCAGGAAATTGGGGATTCTGGTTTTTTGTGGTGTGCCGGCCATAATCGGAGGCGGCATTGTTTATGCTATTTTTGGCAGTTATGTTCCTGTTTTAGTATATGAAGTTATTCTATTACTTGCAGCCGGGGGATTTGCAAGCAAGTAATGAAGATTTAACCTATCCGGACAGGTGCAGAGGGGCAAAGGCATAATTCCTGGCTGTCAAAAATACTTTGTCCCTTTGAGTCTTTGTGCCTGTTAACATGGGAAGATAAGTATTTCTCCTGTCAAAATTACAATAATCTGATGATGGTATCGATTATTGCCCTTTCTGCAAAGGCAACCATGTCTATTTTAGTTTATAAGGTTACTCATGATGCAAAATGAAAAATTGTCGGAGATCAGTATAGAGAGCGAGATGAAAAAGTCTTATCTCGATTACGCAATGAGCGTTATTATCGGGAGAGCTTTGCCCGACGTCCGTGATGGACTCAAACCTGTTCATCGTCGGGTTCTATATGCAATGCGCGAACTTAAGAACGACTGGAATAAACCGTATAAAAAATCAGCCAGAATCGTAGGTGATGTAATAGGTAAGTATCATCCGCATGGGGATACCGCGGTTTACGATACAATTGTCAGAATGGCCCAGGATTTTTCTCTCAGGTATCCGCTTGTTGAAGGGCAGGGAAACTTCGGTTCGATAGACGGAGACTCTCCTGCGGCTATGCGGTACACCGAAATAAGAATGATGCGGCTTGCCCATGAAATGATGGAAGACATCGATAAAGAGACCGTCGAATTTGTTCCAAATTATGATGAATCCCTGACCGAGCCGTCAATTTTGCCCGCGAAAGTTCCCTGCCTCCTGATAAACGGCTCATCCGGAATTGCTGTCGGAATGGCAACGAGCATTCCTCCTCATAACCTTTCTGAAGTGGCGGAAGCAATAAAAGCTCTTATTGATAATCCTGACATTACCTGTGATGAACTCATAAAAATAATTCCGGGCCCTGATTTTCCGACTGCAGGAATAATTTACGGTAAAAGCGGAATACATGACGCTTATTCTACGGGCAGGGGAAAAGTAAAAGTCAGGGCGCGTGTCATGGTTGAAACCGATAAAAGGACACAGAGTGAAACGATTATCGTTACCCAGCTTCCTTACATGGTCAATAAGGCGGTTCTGATTGAGAAGATCGCGGAACTGGTCCGTGATAAGCATATCGAAGGGGTAAAGTATGTAAGGGATGAATCCGACAGGGAAGGCATGCGGATTGCCGTCGGCCTCAAAAAAGACCAGATAGCAAAGGTGGTAATCAACCAGCTTTTCAAACATACCCGGCTGGCAACAAGTTTCGGGATTATTTTCCTTGCCGTTGTGAACAACAGGCCGGAGGTTTTGACATTAAAGGAGATACTCGAGTATTTTATACTTCACCGTAAGGATATTATAATAAAGCGCACAAAATATGATCTGAAAAGGGCCGAAGCGCGCGCTCATATACTTGAAGGTCTCAAGATAGCCATAGACAACATCGATGCTGTTGTTTCCCTTATAAAGCAGTCGAAATCACCCGTGGAAGCAAAGAACGGCCTGATTATCAAATTTGCAATGACTCCGATTCAGGCTCAGGCTGTGCTCGACATGCGCCTTCAGAGGCTTACAGGCCTTGAGCGGGAAAAAATAATTGATGAGTACAATGCTATTCTGAAAGATATTGCAAGATTTAAAGAGATCCTTGCGAGTGAACAGCTTGTTCTGGATATAATAAAAGATGAGTTGACTCAGACGATAAATGAATTCGGCGATGCCCGCCGTACGGAAATCGTTGAGGAATCGGAGGATATTTCCATCGAGGATTTGATTGTTGAAGAGGACATGGTCGTAACTATTTCCAAGGACGGATATATCAAGCGAACACCCGCAAGCGTTTATCAGGCCCAGGGCCGCGGAGGAAAAGGGAAAATGGCCATGGGGACAAAGGAAGAGGATTTCGTGGCGCACCTTTTTGTCGCTTCCACTCACCATACATTTCTCTTTTTTACAAACCAGGGGAAAGTTTACTGGTGTAAGGTTTATGATATTCCGGAATCCGGCAGGACGAGCAGGGGGAAAGCGATTGTTAACCTTCTGAATTTTACCGAAGGTGAAAAACTGACCACCGTTCTTCCAGTAAAGGATTTTGAGCCGGGCTCCCATGTTATTATGGCCACCAAGAAAGGCCTTGTGAAGAAAACGGATATCATGGCATACAGCCGTCCCAGAACGGGAGGGATTATAGCCTTGAATCTTGCTCAGGATGATGAACTGATTGCGGCTCACATCACAGACGGAACACTTAATGTTTTCGTATGTTCGGCCATGGGTAAATCAATCCGTTTTCACGAATCGGATGTTCGTTCCACCGGCCGGGTTGCGGGGGGAATGCGGGGAATGCGGATATCTGAAGGCGATCGTATCGTAGGGATGGAAGTCTTAAGTCATGGCCAGACGCTTTTTGCCGTAACAGAGAATGGTTTCGGCAAAAGGACATCCATAGACGAATATCCCGTTCAGAAAAGAGGGGGAAGGGGAGTAATAGCCATCAAGACGACCGAACGGAACGGGAAGGTCGTAACAATACTAATTGTCAATGAAGATGATGACCTGATGCTTATGACAGATACGGGAAAGATTATCCGGACTCCTATCAGCGGTATTTCCGTTATAAGCCGTAATACACAGGGTGTTAAGCTAATAAACAGGGATCCGGATGAAAAAGTTATCGGAGCGGCAAGACTCGCCGAAAAGGATTAAAGAGTAAAGGGTCGTTTATTTACTTTTTATGCAGGTATTATTTATAGATGAAAAGCGAAATGGATGTAAGCAGAGCAAGGATCGGTGTTGTCGGGGCAGGGAGTTGGGGCACTGCGATTGCCAATCTTCTTGGTAATAAGGGATTCAAGGTCGATTTCTGGGTATTTGAGAAAGAAGTAAAAGAACAGATTGAGGAATTCAGAGAAAACAGGATATTTCTTCCCGGAATATTGCTTTCTTCAAATATTTTTCCTTCAAATGATATTGCCAATGCGGTTACAGGCAAGGATCTTGTCGTGATAGTAGTCCCGTCTCATGTCATGCGTGATACGGCAATGAAAATATCGAGTCTGATTTCCGTGAATACTTCCGTTTTGTCGGCCTCCAAGGGAATAGAAAACAACACGTATTCGACAATGACGGGCATCTTAAGAGAATGTATTCGTAATATACCGGAAGATAATTTTGCGGCCCTTTCAGGGCCTAGCTTTGCAGGAGAAGTGGCGCGAAACGTACCTACTGCCGTCACTGCCGCATCAAATAACCATGATATTGCCGTTTTTGTTCAGCGTATATTTGCCACCCCGTTTTTCAGGGTTTATACTAATGATGACGTTATAGGAGTTGAGCTGGGAGGTGCGGTCAAGAATGTTATCGCAATTGCTGCCGGGATCATAGATGGCCTTGGCCTCGGATTAAATACCAGGGCGGCGCTTATAACGAGAGGCCTTACTGAAATAAGAAGGCTCGGACTGGCCCTCGGGGCAAAGCCAAGAACTTTCACAGGGCTTGCCGGAGTTGGTGACCTGCTTTTGACCTGTACAGGTAATTTAAGCAGGAATCATACTGTAGGTAAAAAGATAGGGGAGGGCATGAAGCCCAAAGATATCCTTTCCGAAATGCGTATGGTTGCCGAAGGAGTAAAGACTGCAGAATCAGTTTACAACCTTTCCCGGAAGCTTGACGTTGAAATGCCCATTTCCCGGGAAATATACCATATACTCTATGAGGATGTTCCTCCGAAAGAGGCTGTCTACCGGCTTATGACACGTGATCTTAAGCAGGAACTGGATGAACAGTGACAAAATAAATAAAGGTGAAGGGCACAGGAAAAGGCTTCGTGATAAATTCCTTTCGTCAGGTCTTTCAGGTTTCCACGATTACGAGGTTATAGAACTTCTCCTGACCCTTGCCACTCCCCGCAAGGATTGCAAGGAAGCCGCTAAAGACGCCCTGAAAAGATTTAAAACTTTACAGGGAGTCCTCGAGGCATCCCCTGATGAACTGTGTGAGATAAACGGGATAGGTCCTGTAAATCTGCTCGGGGTCAAGCTTGTGCATGCTGCTGCACGCCGGTATCTCGAAAAAAGACTTATAAATAAAGATCCGATAAACAATTCTAATGAGTTATTCGATTTTCTTAAACACGATCTCAGGGATAAAAACATTGAGTGCTTCAGGGTAATTTTTCTTGATGCTAAAAATAAAGTGATAAGAACAGAAACACTCTTTGAAGGGTCGCTTACTTCCAGCTCGGTATATCCGAGAGAAGTTGTCCGGGCATCTCTTAAATACCATGCTGCCGCCCTGATATTTGCCCATAACCATCCATCAGGGGATTCTAAACCTTCTTCTGAGGACATTTCGATAACACGCCAGCTGATTTTTGCCTGCAAGGTTGTAAATATAACTGTTCACGAGCACCTTGTGATAGGAGATAATAATTATTTCAGCTTTGCGGATAATGGTTATATCGAAAAAATGAACCGTGAATTTGAAATGCAGGCCAAACAGCCATAGGAATATCGAATATAGAATATAGAATATCGGGTATAGGTAATCAGTGATCAGGGATCAGTAACAAGAAACCATAAACCAGGAACCAGAAACCAACAACTTAAAAAGATTGAAATGGCAGACAGTAAGAAATATCCATATTGTTTTGCAAAACTTGAATTGGTTTTTCCTATGGGAGAAGATGGCTTGAGGAGTACTCCCGAGTCATGTTTTCCCTGCTATTGTAAGACCGAGTGTCTGCGAAAGGCAATGGAGGGAAAAGAAGGCCTCATGGTTAAGGAGGAACTGGTCGACAGGGCTTACGATTCAGGCATGATCGGATTTATAAGAAGATGGTCTGAAAAGAAAGATTTCCACCGGAAAATTCACGCTAAAAAATAGCACTTGAAAGGGGGATATAATGAAAACCATAAGAGATGTTGATCTTTCAGGTAAACGAGTATTTATAAGGGTTGATTTTAATGTTCCTCTCGATGATAATCAAAAAATTACCGACGATACTAGAATACGTTTTGTGATTCCGACCTTAAAATATGCGATAGACAACAAAGCAAAACTTATAATTGCATCTCATCTTGGAAGACCGAAAGGGAAAGTTGCCC
>JAABQB010000065.1 GCA_011391695.1 Desulfobacteraceae bacterium
AGAAGGGATTATTACTCCTATTTTCAATCTTGTTTATCCTGTTTGCATTTGTTCAAACCGATATGAGAATAAGGTATATTGCGCCTGTAATTCCTCCGCTTGTGCTGCTTTCCGTCATGGGACTGTATGATATTTATTCATTGTTAAGATCCGGTTTTTCTTTTAAATCAGGCAAAATATTGTTGTTTTGTCTATCTATTTTATTTGCCTTGATAATATCATTTAACGGCATTTATGTTTTTCAGCAATTTAGAATCGTAAATCCCGTGGAATATTTGCGCGGAGATATGGGGCGCGACGAATACATTGAAAAGTACCGTCCCGAGTACGCGGCAATTAAATACGCAAACAGCAATCTTTCTGAAGATGCAAAGATCCTCTGCTTTTTTCTTGGTAACCGGAGTTATTACAGCGACAGAGAGATGCTTTTTGATTACTCCATTCTTATGCATTCCATTAAAAATGGAAATATGATAAGCTCCGATTTAAGAAAAAAAGGAATCACTCACCTTCTTATCTGGTATGATATGTTTAACAAGTGGGCGAATAATAATTTTAATGCGGATGAGAAGGATTTGCTGAGCAAATTTTTCAAGGAAAACACCACGCTTCTTTATTCAAAAGGCGGGCATGGCCTGTATGAACTGAAAAGAGGCGGAAGGGAAATAGACTGAAGGCCGAAGGTTCCCTGCAGCTTTCTGCTTGAAGCTTCAATGAAAGAAAAATATGCAAAATTTTAAAGTATCTGTAATATTGCCGACATATAACGAAGCCGCTACGATCGGAGATCTTGTTTTAAAGATAAAAAATCTTTATCCGGATTTTGAAGTTGTAGTAATCAATGACGGCTCGACAGATAATACTGATGAAGTTGCTGAAAATGCAGGGGCACATGTGTACAGCCATCCCTACAATATAGGCAACGGTGCGGCGATCAAAAGCGGGATAAGAGTTGCATCCGGAGATGTACTGGTTTTCATGGATGCCGATAATCAGCATGATCCTGCTGATATTGCCGGCTTTTTAAAATACATGCCTGATTATGATATGGTGGTTGGCGCCAGATCAATAAAAGGTCAGGCTTCAGTCGGACGCGCCATAGGAAATAAAGTATATAACTGGCTCGCATCTTATGTTGCTAAATTTTATATCCAGGACCTTACATCAGGATTCAGGGCGATAAAATCTAATATAGCAAAGAGTTTTTTATACCTTCTTCCGAATACCTATTCGTATCCGACAACTCTAACTTTGAGTGTTTTAAGAAGCGGCTGGTCTCTAAAGTACATTCCGATAAAAATAAGAGCAAGAACAGCGGGAAAGAGCAGCATTAAGTTGATCAGGGACGGAGTGAGGTTTTTCATGATCATAACTAAAATATGCACCCTCTATTCCCCCTTGAGAATATTTCTTCCGGTCAGCTTTGCCCTGTTTGTGCTGGGTCTGTTGAATTACATACACACCTTGTTGACCCAGGGTCGGTTTACAAACATGAGCGCGCTCCTCGTAACGACATCCATAATCGTTTTCATGATGGGACTTATATCCGAGCAAATCTGCCAGATGAGATATGAAAGGCGGGAAGCGGGCAGATCACTTATTTCGAAAGAATAAAAGCGGCGCATTCATGAAATGTTGTCAAATTTAAAACCAGCTTGACCCATCCCAGCAGTGTGTGCAGAGTTTTTCTTTGGGAAGGCCTATGGCTTCAACAAGATTATCAAGTTTCTGATAACTTAATGTTGTCAATTTCAAACGCCGACGTATTTTATCTATCATAAGAAGATTCTTTTCAGAGCCTGCTGTTGCATATTCCTCAAGATTCTTATCTTCACGCCCTTCGATTTCACTGATAGCTTTTCTTCCTGCAAGATCAAGAGTTGATCTTGACGTGGAGAAGTTCAAAAACTCGCATGGATAAATCAGGGTAGGACACGCGGGACGCATGTGTAACTCAACAGCACCGTATTCAAATAAAATTTCTATGTTTTCCTTAAGCTGGGTTCCTCTTACTATTGAGTCTTCACAAAACAGAATTTTCTTGCCTTCAATAAGTTTTCTGACGGGGATGAGTTTCATTCTGGCAACAAGGTCTCTTATTTTCTGATTCTGGGGCATAAAACTTCTAGGCCAGGTTGGAGTGTATTTTACAAAGGGCCTTATATAGGGGACTTTTTTCTCGTTTGCATAGCCGATGGCGTGGCCTATTCCTGAATCGGGTATTCCAGCGACACAGTCGATGACAATATTATCGTTTTTTGCGAGTGCGCTGCCACACCTGTTGCGAACGTATTCGACATTTATGCCCTCATACTCCGACGCAGGATAGCCGTAGTAAACCCACAGGAACGAGCATACCTGCAACTTTTCTCCCGGTTTTTTCATCTGAACACAGCTGCCGGCATTAAGAAAAACGATTTCTCCCGGGCCGAGAAATTTTTCGGTTTTGTAGCCGAGATTAGGAAATGAACAGTTTTCCGAAGCAACGGCAAAAGCGCCGTCTTTTTTCCCGATAACAAGAGGGGTTCTGCCCAATCTGTCCCTTGCCGCAAAAATTCCCTTATTTGTGAGCAGAAGGATTGAGCAGGAACCTTCTATTGCTTTCTGAGCGCTTTCAATCCCGTTTTCGAAGGAGTCTTCTTCACAAATAAGCATTGCCACAAGTTCGGTTGGATTTGTTTTGTCCCCGGTTGTTTCGGAAAAATGCATTTTTTTCTTAAAGGCATTTTTGGACAGTTTTTCTATATTATTAAGTTTTCCGACAGTAGCTATGGCGAATGTCCCAAGATGAGATCCTATGATAAGAGGTTGAGAATCATTATCGCTGATAACTCCTATTCCGAGGTTCCCCCTGAATTTTGGAAGATCGGGTTCAAATTTAGACCTGAAATAATTATTTTCGATGCTGTGAATTGATCTTTCAAATCCTTTCCGGTTTGAAACCGCCATTCCACCCCTCTTTGTTCCAAGATGTGAATGGTAATCAGTGCCGTAAAACAGATCGTTTACACAGTCATCCTGAGATACTACGCCGAATAATCCGCCCATCTTTATCATCCTTCCATTAAAAAGGTAACTACTCAGCCGCCGATCTACGCTGATCGTCCCTGATATTTTTTATTACATTATCATATACAAAAAAACCATCACCAAGCTCATTATAAGTCTCATAAAAACTTTTAAGAATAATATCTGTTATTTCTTTATATATAAATCTTTCTGCGTTCATCGGTGTAAATCTGTGGCTGAATAGTTACTTGAAAAATAAGGTTCAATTTAGCTCTTTTTATCTTGATTTTAAGAGGTGCTCAAACTAACATATTTTTTCCAGTATTGCTAACATTTTTCAATTGACCCGCAATATATTTAACTATCCGTATTTTAAGTAAATAACAGGTAAGTATAATTTTAATATGGTAAATTAACAAAATTTTAAAAGGAGCAAGTATGCCGAGGCGCAACGACATTAAAAAGATTCTTATCATTGGTTCAGGCCCGATTATTATCGGACAGGCGTGTGAATTCGATTATTCCGGGACACAGGCATGCAAAGCGCTTCGTTCACTTGGATATGAAGTGGTACTTGTCAATTCAAACCCGGCAACAATCATGACTGATCCCGGAATGGCGGATGTGACTTATATTGAACCTCTTAACCTTAAAACCTTGACCGAGATTATTGCACGGGAGAAGCCGGATGCGCTTTTGCCAAATTTGGGCGGTCAGACCGGACTGAATCTGTCTTCCGAACTCCACATCGCGGGTGTTCTTGAGAAATATGGGGTTAAGATTATCGGTGTGAATGTTGATGCAATTGAACGTGGTGAAGACCGCCAGGCTTTCAAGGATACAATGAACAGGCTCGGAATAGACATGCCGAAAAGCAGTATTGTCAATAAGGTTGAAGACGCCGAAAAAGTTGCAGGCGAGCTTGGTTATCCGGTGGTTATCCGTCCTGCCTATACCATGGGAGGAACGGGCGGGGGACTTGTTTATAATATTGAAGAGCTGCGGACAGTTGCCGCGCGGGGATTGGCGGCAAGCCGCGTCCGCCAGATACTCGTTGAAGAATCTGTTCTGGGCTGGGAAGAGCTTGAGCTTGAAGTGGTGCGGGATGCCAAAAACCAGATGATCACCGTCTGCTTTATAGAAAACATAGATGCCATGGGTATACATACGGGAGACAGTTTCTGCTCTGCCCCGATGCTCACAATTGACCCTGAACTCCAAAAACGCCTCCAGGAATATTCTTATGCAATAGTTGAAGCCATAGAGGTGATAGGCGGCACAAACATCCAGTTTGCTCATGATCCGAAGACAGGCCGGGTTGTAGTGATTGAAATTAATCCGCGCACGTCTCGCTCTTCGGCGCTGGCATCAAAGGCAACTGGATTTCCCATTGCCAGGGTATCGTCTCTTCTTGCAGGAGGTCTGACCCTCGATGAGATCCCTTACTGGCGGGACGGAACTCTTGAGAAGTACACGCCTTCCGGTGATTATGTGGTGATAAAGTTTGCCCGATGGGCATTCGAAAAATTCGAAGGAGTTGAAGACAGGCTTGGAACTCAGATGAAAGCTGTCGGCGAAGTAATGAGCATCGGAAAAAACTATAAAGAGGCTCTCCAGAAGGCGATCAGGAGTCTTGAGATAAACAGGTACGGTCTTGGTTTTGCCAAAGATTTCAATAAACAGCCCCTTGAACAACTTATCAATATGCTCCGGATTCCAACCAGTGAACGCCAGTTTATCATGTACGAAGCCTTGAGAAAAGGGGCAGATATTGACCAGTTGTACGAAATTACACATATAAAACCCTGGTTCATCGGCCAGATGAAAGATCTGGTAGAACTGGAAGAAAAGATACTGAGACATAAGGGAGATAAGCTTCCTGATGATCTTCTTGTTCAGGCAAAAAAAGATGGATTTGCTGACCGGTATCTTGCGAAATTACTCGGCGTTTCAGAAAAAAAGATCAGGGAACAGCGAAAAAAGATCGGTGTTGTTGAAGCCTGGGAGCCTGTGCCGGTCAGCGGAGTTGAGAACGCGGCATATTATTACTCTACATACAACGCCCCTGACAAAGTAAGCGTAAGCGGACGGAAAAAAATCATGGTTCTTGGCGGAGGCCCCAACCGGATAGGGCAGGGGATTGAATTTGATTATTGTTGTGTTCATGCGGCGTTTGCCATCAGGGACGCCGGGTTTGAATCCATCATGGTCAACTGCAATCCCGAAACAGTATCAACCGACTATGATACATCCGATAAATTATATTTTGAGCCGCTTACCGTCGAGGATGTATTAAGCATTTATGAGAAGGAAAAACCTGAAGGAGTGATTGCCCAGTTCGGAGGTCAGACTCCCCTTAATATCGCGAAAGAGCTTGAAGACGCCGGCGTGAAAATTCTCGGAACTTCTCCTGAAACGATCGATTTCGCGGAGGACAGGGATCAGTTCAGGAGAGTAATGCGCGAGCTTGGGATACCACAACCCGAATCTGGTATGGCAATAAATATGGAAGAGGCGAAAGAGATTGCAGACAGGATAGGTTATCCCCTGATGGTCCGTCCTTCTTATGTTCTGGGTGGCCGTGGCATGGAAATCGTCCAAAACGAGGATATGCTCAGGCGCTACCTGAAAGCAGCGGTGGATATTTCTGTTGAAAGGCCGGTTCTGATAGACAAGTTCCTTGATAATGCAATTGAAGCGGAGGCAGACGCTATTGCGGATGGAACAAACGCATTCGTGCCGGCCGTGATGGAACATATTGAGCTTGCCGGCATCCATTCCGGTGATTCCGCATGCGTGATTCCTCCGGTAAGTATTCCGCCGAAGCACATTGAAACCATAAGTGAGTATACAAAGAAAATAGCGGTAACTCTTCATGTAGTAGGCCTCATGAATATCCAGTATGCCATTTTCGAAAATACGGTTTATGTTCTTGAAGCAAATCCGAGAGCCTCCCGGACAGTGCCGATAGTTTCGAAGGTTTGCAATATTTCAATGGCCAGACTGGCGACACAGGTTGTTCTCGGTAAAACCCTTTCGGAGCTTAATCTCAAACAGCGGTTAATACCTCATTATGGTATCAAGGAGGCGGTATTTCCTTTCAACATGTTTCACGAGGTTGATCCGGTACTTGGGCCGGAGATGCGTTCCACCGGTGAAGTGCTGGGACTTTCAACATCATATGGAATGGCTTTTTACAAGGCACAGGAGGCTGCTCAGGTTATACTTCCTCTTGAAGGAAGCGTATTGTTTACCATCGCCGACAGGGACAAGACCGCTGCTCTTGAACCCGTCAGGCTCTTCAGGGATCTTGGATTTGAAGTCATGGCTACAAAAGGAACTCATGAGTTCCTCAAAGGGAGAGGAATAGAAACAACCCTTGTTTCCAAACTCGGTTTTGGAAGGCCTGATCTCATGGATGCCGTGAAAACAGGCAGAATCAGCCTCCTAATAAATACACCAAGCGGGAGAAAGAGCGCGGAAGACAGTTCCGATATCAGAAAGTCCGCTATTAAGTACAAGGTGCCGTACATCTCGACTACTGCAGCGGCAGTAGCAGCGGCAAAAGGGATTGCCGCCCGACGTGAAGAGGATCCCAAGGTGCGCTCTTTGCAGGAATATCATGCAAATATAAAATAACTTACTTTTAAAAGGAGTAGTTGATATGTCCTGGGATCAGGTTTTAGAGCTTTTAAAAAATATTGTTCTGACACAGACAGGTATTCCGAGCATTACCTTCAAGGAAATTATCATGATCTGCGTCGGGCTTTTCTTCCTCTATCTTGCAATCGCAAAGGAATATGAGCCGCTGCTTTTAATGCCTATCGGTTTTGGAATATTCCTGGTCAATTTTCCGCTGACTCCGCTCATGGGCTACACCGAACATGGCAACCCTGAACTTATCAGGGCGTTTTACAAGTATGGAATTGAATGGGAAATCATACCCTGTGTAATTTTCCTTGGGCTGGGGGCTATGACTGATTTCGGCCCCCTCATCGCCAATCCGAAAACGCTTATTATAGGGGCAGGCGCGCAGCTTGGAGTATTTATAACATATATCGGCACCCTCTTTTTCGGATTTACCCTTAAGGAAGCGGCATCTGTCGGAATTATCGGCGGCGCGGATGGCCCTACCACTATTTATCTTACGGCAAAGCTGGCTCCTCATCTGCTTGGGGCTAATGCTCTTGCCGCTTATTCATATATGGCAATGGTGCCCTTGATTCAGCCGCCTATTATGCGTCTGATGACTACTATCGATCAGCGAAAGATAAAAATGAGACAGTTAAGGGATGTTTCGCAAAGGGAAAAGCTTCTTTTCCCACTTATTGCAACAGTGCTTATCGTGCTTTTAATTCCGGCTGTTGCGCCTCTCATGGGCATGTTCATGTTCGGGAATCTTATGCGCGAGTGCGGTGTAGTAAAGCGCCTTTCAGATACCGCCCAGAATGCTCTGATGAATATCGTCACAATATTTTTAGGTCTGTCCGTGGGAGCCACAATGCAGGCGAATACTTTTCTTACCTGGAAACCGCTTTTTATATTTACCTTCGGGTTGTTTGATTTTGTAGTTTGTACTTTTGGGGGTATCCTCACAGTGCATATCATGAACTTGTTTTTAAAGGAAAAAATAAATCCACTCATAGGTTCAGCCGGAGTTTCAGCCGTGCCGATGTCTGCGAGGGTCAGCCATGTGGAGGGTCTCAAGGCGGACAAAGACAATTGGCTGATTATGCATGCCATGGGACCAAACCTTGCCGGTGTTATCGGCAGCGCCGCCGCGGCAGGAATGTTCATAGCCATGTTCAATTAGCAGGAGGAGATCATGATTAATAAAAACATTAAGTTTAATATCCTGTTCAGATATTTAAGGATATCCTTGAGCTTATTGTCTTGCATATTTCTGTATTCTTCAAATTCTTTTGCCGCATTCGGAGATGATATCGAGAAGCCCAGGCCGGAATTTACTGTCGGAGAGGATAAAATAAGCGCAAAATTTATTCCAAGAGCTAAAAGCACCAGTGTTATAATTGACTTTAAAGCTTCAGGTGGAAAGCTTGTAAATGTGGCCGGTGTAGATTTTGAGGCTTTACAGCGGCCTGAACTCGATATTAAAAATTACAAGTCAAGTTTTTTTGAAATAAAGTTGGAAAATGTTGAACTTGACTCGGAAGCGACCATTCATCTTTTTTCAAACTTTTTCAGCAGTTCAACCGCTTTCTGGGTGGTAACCAAGGATCAGAAAGAGACGTGGATAAATACTGAAGCTCAAAAAAATATCCATCCCGACAGGGTTTATGAGCTTGTAGTTAAAGCAAAAGACGGAGGCCCATCCGACATGGATGGGGCAGTTGACGGGCGGATAACTCTGATAGGGGGCCCCAAGGATTCATTCTGGGGTTATGCCCTGGGTACTCTTTTTATACGTTTTTTCGGAATTTTTCTGGTTCTTGGATTGCTTATGATCGGGATGATAATTTCAGGGAAAGTATTCAGCCGGATAATGAAGAAAAAAGATGACCCCATTCCTTCTGTTGACGAAAACCTTATCAGTTCGAAAGCCGCGGCTGCAATCGCGGTTGCCCTAAAAATTCATTTGTCCGCCGGAAAGGAAAGATTACGGCCTGATCAGGTTTACAATGAGGAGCAATCAACCTGGTCACAGCAAGGCTGTAAAAGAATTATGAGTGACAGGTCTTTGGTCTTTAATCGCCAAACCTGACGGTTTTTAAAAGGGCAGGATCTCACACCAAGCCACAAAGATCACAAAGTTAACATATTAATATTAAAAGATTTTTTCTTAGTGCACTTAGTGCCTTTGTGAGAAGATATAGTTTTTTACAAGTTCATTATACTAAAATTGGTTTTAATATTTTTATTCCGAGAGGTTTTGATATGGTATATAAAATAAATGTCGACAGTATGAATTTTGAGGTAGAGGTTGGAGAAATAACTGGAGGAACGGCTCAGGTTACAGTAAATGGTAAACCATATAAAATTATAATCGAAGGATATGATAATTTAAATGGCGGAGTTGCTGCCGCACCCGTCCAAACTTCTTTGGAGCCTGTGAATTCCCCTGTTTCAACTGAGCCGGTTGTTCCTGCTCCGGCAGCAAGGAAGATTGCTTCTGCCGGAGCCGGTTCCATAGTAGCGCCAATACCAGGCCTGATTCTGGATATCATGGTAAAAGTGGGAGACAGCGTTGAAGCCGGCGATCCGGTTGTTATTATTGAAGCCATGAAAATGGAGAACAACCTTGTTACTGATACCACGGGAATAGTTAGGGAGATAAATGTTCAGAAAGGGGCCCAGGTTAATACAGGCGATCTGATTATGATAATAGAATGACAGAAAGGTTGCGATGAGAAAACCTGATAAATGCCCGGATAAAATGAAAATCGCCATGCTGGGAACCTTGCCGCCGCTTCGGGGGCTCAGCAGCTACTGTCTGGAACTGGCATTATCAATCGCAAATCTTGCAGAAGTTGAATTCATCTCCTTTAAAAAGCTCTATCCCGCTTTTATATACCCTGGCGGCGGACTCGGGGAGGACAAAACATTTCCGGTTATCAGCCATTCCGGATTGAAGGTAGAGCGCAGGCTTACATGGTACAATCCTTTAACATGGTTGAGGGAAGGACTTTGCAGCCGCGCCAAAATGCTTCATGCCCAGTGGTGGAGCCTGCCTCTTTTTCCGGTTTATGCCGTTATCTGTTGCTGCTTTAAGATCAGGCGCAGGCCGGTTATCATTACTGTTCATAATGTTCTGCCTCACGAAAATTCTATTATATATAAAATTCTGTCCGGATTGCTGTTTAAATTGTGCGATCATTTCATCGTCCATACCGAAATCAATAAACAGCAGATGATTTCGGTATATGGAATTCGGCCCGAAAAGCTGAGCCTGATCCCCCACGGCACACTTGATTTTCATGTAAAGCACGGGATAGAAAGAATGGATATCCGAAAGGAAATGGGATTTGACTCGGATAATAAAGTCATACTGATTTTTGGGGCAATCCGTTCTTACAAAGGAATTGAAACAGCGATTAAAGCTTTTGCGGAAGTTTTAAAAAGAGCGCCGGAATCCAGATTGCTGATAGCGGGAAAATTATGGGAAAACTGGGAGCCTTATCGAAAGTTAATAAATGCCCTGAATATCGGCGGCTTCGTCTCGACTTACCTTGACTACATACCTTCCGGCGAAGTTTACAGGTTTTTTACGGCAGCCGATGTTGTTGTTTTGCCATACCATCGATTCGACAGTCAGAGCGGAGTAGGGGCTACGGCTGTTTCTTTCCGCAAGCCTCTTATTGTAACGGATGTGGGCGGATTGCCCGACCTTGTAACGGAACGCCGGTTGGTTGTTCCTCCCGGAGATCCGAATTCGCTGGCTGCTGTAATAACTGAATGCCTGAAAGATCCTGCCAGGCTCAAAGCAATGGCGGAAGCATCTGATATTGTCGCGCGCAAGCTTGCCTGGCCGGCAATAGCTGAAGAAACATGCTCCGTGTACCGTAAAATACTTAGTGCGTAAGAATGCATTTATTAAGAGACCTTTATGTAAAGGTCAAATGAAGAGAGACCTTTGAAGAACATCCAATTTTGTCCAAGTACAAGGAAGGCGAGAATTTTAACCACAGGAATACATTGAGTATTTCGAGGATTGAAATTTGAGCCTGACGCAGTAATCGGGCAAAAGGGGATGTTATGCAAAGGTCTCGAAGAGGTAGCCGTGAGTTATCTTAAAGAAGTACTCCCCAAAATGATCCAATACCGCCTGGCCCGCCGGAGAATTGTACCTTACGGGTTGCCGCTGAATCTCACTTTTTCGGTCACAAATATCTGTCAGTCCCGCTGCCGGACTTGCGGGATATGGTCTTTATATATAAAACATCCTGAAAAATGCAGTCAGGAACTGACTCTTGGCGAAATCGAAAAAATATTTCGTTCAATGGGGCACATTTACGTTTTCAACATTAGTGGCGGAGAGCCATTTTTGCGGCCGGATATAACGGATATTATAAAACTCGCCTGTCGGTACCTCTCTCCAGGTATTATTCACATTCCAACAAATGGCATCGATGCTGAACTTGTCGAAAAAA
>JAABQB010000066.1 GCA_011391695.1 Desulfobacteraceae bacterium
TGCTTTTTTAGCTTTCGGGCTGCCTATGCGTCCAAGCGCCCATGAAATCATTCCCAGTACCCTGTCGTCATCATTATTATAAAATTCTGTCAGAAGATCCGGAATATATTCATCGTCACGGCTGTTTCCCATGGCTCTTGCCACATTCATTTTCCACCGCCACAGATCATTGTCGGACATGTAGAACATGTGAGGCCATATCTTGCTGTTGAAATAGGACTTATCCATGTGCAGCAGCTTATCAAGCCTGAAGTCCCCGGCGATTGAAGCGACTTTCCTGTTAAGAGGAAGCTCTTTTTTTAACCAGGGCGCGTTTCTTGGGCAGACATTCTGACAGTGATCACAGCCATATACCCATAAACCCATCGGTTCACGAAGCTCCAAAGGGGTTATCCCTTCGCCATAGTAAGTCATGAAAGAGATGCATCTGGAAGGATCAATTTTACGGGGTCCTTTTAAAGCGCCGGTAGGACACGCTACAATGCATGAGTTTTTACACCAATCGGGACATCCAACGGAAAGTGTCGGCTCATCGGGAGTAAATTCATGGTCAACCACCACAGCTATAGGGAGTACCCATGAACCCCGGCGAACGACTTTGTTTGAATAAAACAAACAGTTTTTTCCGAAGGACCCCATTCCGGCCCTCGCAGCCGCAAGCCTGTGCGGGAGATTGAACGGAACCTTGGAATTGATGCCGTTATCTCTGAGAAATGAGCGGAACGATTTGATTCTTTTTGATAATCCATCTTTTGTTACCCGGTCATCGTCAAGGTAACACCGGCCGAAGTGATTTTCCATCGATCTTGGAAATGATTCTTTAAAATATACTTCCATTAAAACTATAATCGATTTTGCTTCGGGAAGGACTGATTTAGGATCGGTGCCTGCAATAAGATCAAGCCCGAGTCTGAACAGCGGTTCATAATATTTTTGTCTTTCCTGCAGGAGTTCCTTCTGGGAGTCAAAGGGTTCGGCAGAGGTAAAGCCGATATCTCCGAAACCGCATTCATAAGCCTTTTCAACAAGTTCATTTTTACTGAGCATATTCAGTCCTAACCCGGATTTACCGGAATAAATATTAAAAGTAGTATTAAAAGCTCATTACTCTATTATTTCAGGATCGTCAAATTTTACGAAGCCTTCAATTTCGATTGACTCATAAAAACTATATTTTCCCACAAAGGCACTAAGAACACGAAGAATAAATTCATTTAATATTAATATGTTAACTTTGTGATCTTTGTGGCTTGGTGTGAGATCCTGACTTTTTACGAAGCCGTCAATTTTATTTGGTTAGAAATAAGTCTTATGCTAACATGGCAGGCAAATATCGGAGGTTTAAAAGATGGTTTTTATAAAACGAGTTATTGCTGTAATAATGCAGGTGTTTCTGCTTTTTGCCCTGACAAGCCATGCCGCAGAGAGTCTTACCGATCCGCGCGTGATTTTATTGAAACATTACGAAGTGATTGGAGGGCTGGAAAAGCTAAAAAAAATAAAATCCGGTTATATTGAAGGACAAATTACATTTGACGGGCTTGTTGGCACTTTCAGGCAGTGGGAAGAGATCCCGCTGCAGTATCGTCTTGAGGAAGACTACGGGGTTATAAAACAGATCTTTGGCGATGACGGCAGGCAAAGCTGGACTGTTGATCCAAACGGAAAGGTCCAGATACAGAGGGATGATGATACTCTTAAGCGAAGAAAGGTTAAAGCTCTGCTTGAAGTTTATGACCAGATTAACCATGATTCAAAGAACTTTATTCTTACATACGAAGGAGAGAAAAAAGCAGGAGAAGTTGACTGCCATGTTGTCAAAATGGCAAACATCATAAATGAAGACCGCACATTCTTTTTTTTCAATAAAGATAATTATTATATTGCGAAAGCAATACTCAAACAACCTGATGTTGAAATTCATACTCTTTTTTCCGATTATCGCGAAATAGATGGAATAATTCATCCGTTTCATGAAGAAACTGAAATTCTTCCAAGAGAAAAGAAAGAAACCCTGCAGCTTATAGAATATGACTTTAATGTGAAAATTGACAAGGCTCTCTTTGCCGTTCCCGATAAAGATGTTGAAGATTTTGTATTTTTAAACGGAGAGAATTCAGAGAATGTCCCATTCACATTTATCGAAAACAGCATTTACATACCTGTGACGATAAATTCCGAAACAAGATTGTGGCTGTTTGATAATGGTGCAAGCATGTCAATTATTGACGCCGATTACGCTTCCGGCCTTGGACTTAAACCGGAAGGGGAAATCAAAGGATTTGGCATTGCAAGCGTTTTTGATTTCTCGTTTGTTACCTTGCCCTCATACCAGGTTCAGGGCATACAGTTTAATCCTCAGAAGGTTTTTTCCTATAAAGGTCTTTCAAACAGATTTTACGATTCGGATATTGTCGGCGTACTCGGACATGATTTTGTGTCGAGATTTGTCACAAAAATAGACTACGCCGCGAGGACTTTATCTTTTTATCATCCGGCAAAATTCAAATATACAGGAGAAGGGAGGATAATTGATGCGCCCTTAAGGAATAAAATATTCAATGTGCCTGCCGTTGTGGATGGAAAACATACCGGGAAATGGGCGCTTGATCTTGGCGCCTTTGATGTTTCGTTTCATTATCCTTATGCCGAGGATAATAATCTATTGAATTTGAAAGGCGTTGACAGATTAAGCGCTGATCTGGGAGGACAGCACAGAGAAAGAACAGTACAGTTTAAATCAGTCGAGGTGGGCGGCTTTACAGTTTTATATCCTCTTATAAACATACCGCTCGACAAAGGCAAAGGGTCGAACGTAAGCAGGGAAATTATCGGGAATATCGGAAATTCTCTGCTTCGCCATTTTACCGTCTATCTTGATTATAAAAGACAGCAGGTGATAATCGAAAAAGGAAAGGATTTCGATCGCAGATTCCCGGAAGACAAAAGCGGAATGCTTATCGGTAAAACCGGGGATGGTCATCCTGAAGTTGTATTTGTCGCGCCGGGGACTCCGGGCGATAAAGCGGGTTTTCTGGCAGGAGATATAATAAGAAGCATTAACGGCACGGATGCAGTTTCTTTCGGCGGAACAATCGGAGTGCGGAATCTATTTCTCGAAGAAGCCGGCAAAGAGTATCATATCGAAGTTATGAGGGCCGGGTCAAAACAGGAACTGAAACTGATTTTATATGATTTGTATAGGTGAATCAATGTCGCTTTTCGTCCGCCACTCCGGACTACGATTATTAAGGAGGTAAAATGATCGCCTATTGCGGATTAAATTGTTCCAGGTGTGATGCATATATCGCAACCCGGGAAGAGAATGACAGCATGAGAGAAGTTATTGCCGGGAAATGGTCAAAAATGTACAGAGCCGATATTAACCCGGCGCAAATCAATTGTGACGGATGCAAATCGGATGGAATGAAATTCTTTTATTGTGATATGTGTGAGATCCGCCAATGCTGCCTCTCAAAAAATGTGGATAATTGCGCAGGTTGTGATAGCTATATCTGCGATATTTTGGCCGCATTTATCAAATTGGCTCCGGAAGCGGGAAAAGCGCTTGCAATACTTCGATCTGAAAAATAGAAACAGGGTTAGCGAGCAAATTAAAAACAGACGATATTCCTTACGGGGAAGATTCCCAGACCGCTCTGCTGCGGGGAGCTTCAATCTCTTGGGGATTACCGCAAGGCCGAGCCTCTTTTAAAACGAGCGACTGGGTAATCTGAGATCAATTTGGTATTTCTAAAGCGATACGAAGGGCCTGATTGAGTTCGTCCATCTTTGTCGGCGATAACATGCCGATATATTGGGTCAGAGCAGACTTGGATAAACTGACCAGTTCATCACAGTGGATACTGCTGTCATGCTTCAGGCCTTCTTCTGTGCCAACCAGGATCTGTGTCGACAGTCCATCGTGAACGGAATAGATCGGAGCGCACATAACTGTTGAAAAACGAGAATCAATAGCGACTTGGCGACTGACGATCACGAATACCCTATACTTCCTGGGGTCTTTGGCCGAAGGATGCGCAACGCGATATAGTTCGCCGCGCTTCAAAGAGATACCTGATAGTCAAGAACATCGGCAGCCTCTTGGTTGAGGTAGTCCGCCCGACGATTGATAATGGCGAGGTCTCTGGCATTCTGCTCATCGCGAATCATCTGTGCAAGAAAAGTGCGTACCGCAGTCTCTATGAAATCGGAGCGATTTTTGAACCGGCCGGCTCGCTGGTCGATGGCTTCCAGCAGGTCTTCTGATAGTGTGACAGAGGTCTTCATTTTCATACTACAAACATACTCCCTATGAGATGCTCTGTCAAGTCTGTTTTTGAGATCTCACACCAAGCCGCAAAGATCACAAAGTTAATCTATTAGAGCCAATTCCAAAAGTCTCAATAATCCCCCCTCTCCTTAATCCCCTCCCATCAAGGGAGGGGAAACATACTTTTGCAATAGGCTCATTTTACTTGCTTTCGAATATGGCGGCGCCGTTCCAGTCATCAGGAGGAGGGGAGAGTCTGAATTTTTCGATTCTTTGCAGATAGAGGCCGGACGGTCCGTCAGAAGGCTTTAGTTCAAGCGTTTTTTTGAATAATTCTTCGGCTCTTTCCCATTTTCTGCTTCTGTATGCTAAAAGCCCTTCATGAAATATATTCATTGATTCAACGATTCGTGTATCGGCATTTTCGGCATAACCTGCCACCTCAAATATGGTGACGGAATTCTCCTTTCCTTTTACTCTTACAATGTCAAGCTCTCTTACCAGAAATTTATTTCCGAACCCTTTAACGATAAATTCTCCGGCTATAATATTTGTGCCATAAATTTTGTTTAAACCTTCTAAACGTGATGCGAGGTTAACCGCATCTCCGATAATAGTGTAATCCATGAATTCATTGCTGCCAAGATTCCCAATGGTTACTGTGCCGGTATTTAGACCTATTCCGAGGTTCAATTTATCCATACCTCTTACGTCCGAGAGTTTCAGATTTTTCAACGCAATCAACATATCGAGGGATGCTTCCGCCGCCTTGATTGAATGATTCGGGAAATAAACCGGAGCTCCGAAAAAAGCCATTATCGCATCGCCCATGAGCTTGTCGAGGGTTCCTCCATGTTTAAAAACAACCGGGATCATGGCATCGAAGTAAATGTTCAGCAGGCGGCTTGTATCTTCTGCTCCAAGCTCTTCAGACAGGGTTGTAAAACCTCTCAAATCCGAAAATAAAATCGATACCTCCTGCGCATGGCCCTTGAGGGTCGCTTCAATGTCGCCCTTTATGAGATTGTCCACAACACCGGGTGAAACATAATGTCCAAAGAGTCCCGTGACAAAAGCGGTTTTCTTTTTGTCGAAGTGCTTCTGAACCATTATTCCTGCAACAAACTGGAGGATAATAATCCCGATGAAAGGAGAGATATCGATCCAGAGAAGTCTTTGTAGAAAGATTAGATGGGAAAAGAAAATGACTGATGCGATACCCGCGCAAAAAAGAACAGCTTCTCCAGCGAATCCTATCGCAGGAATATAAAAAACCAGCCCTGCCAGTCCTGTAAGTACCGTAAAAAGCAGAACCTTGTTTTCAGACATCTTTTTTATGAATTGTCCGCTTAATATGGTTTCAAGGGCAAATGCGTGGCAGGATACTCCGGGATCTTTTACACCCAGAACTTCATCAACTACGGAACCGAATTTTTCTTTATAGCTCTTGGGCGGGCTCTGGAATCTTGTGAACGGAGTGCTGAAGAAATCTTTTTGCGCCGCAAGGCTGCTTCCCAATAATATGATTTTACCTCTGACTTTATCGTCCGAAAAACGGTTCATTACAACGTCGGCGTAGGGAATCAGCGAAAATAAAGTGTAATTGCCCTTGTAGTTAATTATAAGTTCCGGATATGGCAGTTTTAATTTCCTATCATTCTGAGATCCAATCTGGAAATAGTCTTTTTCAGAAAAATCGAGGGAAAAGTCTATGTTGTAAAAAGATCTTGCCAGTTCCAGGGAGAAAGCCGGTGATAACTGCAGATTCCCGTCCGGAAGCGGCTTTGCATTTAAGAAGCGGATTTTTCTTAATATTTCATCTTCGTCAAGAGGTACGTCGATAAAACCATCCCCTATCATCTCCTCTTCGAAAATGGGGAGAGGCAGAATCTCTCCGGCATGAGAAGCTGAAACTCTTGACAGCACTACATTGTTTGAATCCTTCATTGCTTTTGCGAGAAACAGATCGGCTTCCGGATCAAGATCAGGAGATGACAGAACCATATCGAGGCCGATAACCTCTGCGCCGGCATTGCTCAGATTCCGGATAGCTGTTCCAATCTGGCGCCTTGACCATGTTCCTTTGTGTCTATTAAGCTCAGCGCCACTTTTTTCATCCATTAAGACAAGAACTATCTTGTCTGATATTTTTTGCGTTCCCCGCCATTTTATATGAAGATCGTATATATAGTTGTCGCTTATTCTAAAAAGGCCGTAGCTGTAAGATAAAATAACACCGGCAGCAACTATGCCTGTTAAAAGAAGCGAATAAAATATCTGGATGCGCTGTAGTCGTTTAGCGGATACCATCTGATGCTTTTGCCAATAAAGTGTCTATTTTACCTTCAACACCCCCGATGGGGCTTGAAACAATAACAATGACGCGGCATTGTTTCAGTATCCGGGATGAAGCATCTTCCGATTTCAGCTGCCGTGTGTCTGTATCGCTGATCAGAAGGTTTGTGTTCATAAGCCCCTGCGCTTCTTTTACGTCTTTTACAATATAATTTTTCCGCCTCGTTCTTTTTTCGTTATCACCCGCGATAGCTTCATCTGTAAGAAATAAAAATCCGGCTTCAGCAAGGATCTGGTCAACAGATTTTTTTTGGGATGTTAAACCTTCTTTAGGTTCATCTGAAACAACATATCTTGCCATACCTCTTTTAACGAGAGCCGATTCATCAACTTTGCTTGTTTCATAAAGCGTTTCACCTGTTTCGCTGACTATTTTCGGGAAAATGGCTGGTTTTACCAGGCCTTTTTTGGGAAGATTACGGGCGTCAAGTACAAGCCATGGTTTTTCATCATCACCTGAGACCGATTCATCGGAAGGTTTAGGAAGGTTAAGCCAATCCAGCGGGACCGTCTTTAACTTTGTTATAAGCATAGATGTCAATCCTTCAACGCCTGTAATAGGAGCGCTTAATGTTACTTCGTAATAAGGCTGCCTGACATCTTTTATAAATTCCGTTTTATGCAGCTTGTAACGAACCAGCGCTTTCAGCTCAATGACAACACGGTCTTTTCCGAGAGCCTCGAGCGTGCGCCGGTCATCAAGCCGGACTCCTGAAGCAACTTTCAGGATATTCCCGGCAGCTACCACCTGGGCTGCCCTGAGAGCAAGGCTTTGTGAATTTTTATTTAAATGGAGATATCCTCTTCCTGTGCCGTATATAATTCCGCTATCCCAGTCTATCTTTCCATCAGCATATTTTTCAATGAATGGGAAAAATCTGTCATCTTCTACGCTCGATGAAAAGGCCGGAAGGAAAAGAATAAAAAGAATGACGCATGCAATGGTTTTCCATCTGAATGTCTTGTCTGATTTGAAATATGAGTTCGGTTTCATTAACTCTCGCCTCCATTACTCTCAGTAAGAAGATGAACAGCAAGAAATATTATGCCGGATTCATAACATATTATTATTTCACACTTCAAATCTTTTCAGCAGAGCCAATTGCAAAAGTCCTAAAAAGAGAAGAATTTGTCATTCCCGCGAAAGCGGGGCACGTGGTGAAGCAACAGCGCTATCCAGTTTTTTCAAACTGTTCTGGACTCCCGTTCCCCGATCGGAGTCGAGGACAAGTTTCACGGGAGTGACGATTTTTAGACTTTTTACAAAACCATCAATGTGAATTTCATACAAATATTTTGAGATTTTTGCACTTGATAATAATCGAATGTGAGTGTAAAAACGAAAAAAAGAATCCGGAATAAATATCTAGGACTTAAACAAAGGAGGAGGACTCGATGATAACTGCCAAGAAACTTGTACTGGGATTTTTAGCAACAGGCCTTATGTTTTTCATCGGTTGTGGCGGAATTGGCGAATTGACCAAAGCAGAACTTAAACTGGGATCAAAAAAATATGGGGAAGCCATTCCACTTATTAAAGAGTACCTTGTAAAGCAGCCCGATTCTGCCATCGGGTACAGCAAACTCGGGTTTGCCTATTTAAAGACAGGCCGCCTTGATGAAGCCATTGCTGAATTTCAAACGGCTTTAAAAAAGGAACCGGGGGAACCATATTCAACCTATTACCTCGGACTTGCCTGGCTGAACAAAGAAAATTACGGCAAAGCGATAGAGGTATGGCAGGGTTACAGAAACAGCACTCAACCCCTTGTTGAAGGAGAAATCAGGCGGCAGCTTACGCTGCTCCAGATTGCTTATAGCCACAAGGCGGCAGTAAGTGCTATAGCCGAAGAAAAAAAACTGGGGGCGTTAAAACCGGATTCAAATACTGTTGCCGTTTGTTATTACCAGGATCTTTCACCGGACAAGAGTCTTCGTGCTTTCCAGAAAGGGCTTGCGTCTATGGTAATAACAGATCTTTCAAAGATTAAATCGATCAAAGTCATTGAAAGGATCAGGTTACAGGCATTGCTGGAAGAGATGAAACTCGGTCAGACGGGTATAGTCGATCCGAAAACTGCTCCAAGAGTGGGTAAGCTTCTTGGAGCTGAAAATATAGTAGTCGGAAACCTCTCTTCAGGAAGCATAAGAGCTGTAACTACCCTGGCTTCCTCAGGAAAAGGAAATGTTAAGGGATCGGCTTCCGTTTCAGTTGATAAGAATAAATTTTTTGAACTTCCGATGATTATAGTAAGGGATACCGCCAAAATCCTCGGGATTACTTTATCCGATGATGAAAACAAGGCAATCGGTGTTCCGCATACAAAAGTATATAATGCTCTGATTTATTATGGTAATGCTCTTGACGCCCTTGATTCGGGAAAATGGAAAGAAGCAAAAGACTTTTTCGCCATGGCTCTTAAGGAAGATCCTCTGTTCATACTTGCGCAGAATGGTTTTGATTCATGTCCCGGAGCAGGTTCTCCGGGTGTGAGCGCTTTATCGAGCATGTCAGCCGCTCAATTGTCAGCGAATTCTGAAGCAGTATTAAGCGCGGCTGAGGCTTCTCAGGCTGCTGCCGATCAAGAAGCTGCGGATGCAGGTAAAGGCGGAGGAGGTGGTGGTGGTGGTGGTGGCGGAGGCCATTAATTGGCTGTAAGGGTTCAAGGGGTCATGGATTCGTTGGTTCAAGTGACACGAAGCCGTCAAATGTAATACGAAGGAAACTTTAATGAATAGATTAAGAGCAATTGTCTTTATGCTCATTCTTTCAGTTATTACGCCTGTTGCCATATATGCGGGCATTCCGATGAAAGAGATCAGGGGCAGTGATGAGCCAGGAACTGTTGTAAATCAGACACCCAAAACAATGGCTGTTTTGCCTTTTGAAAATAATTCAGTGACTGATCCGGACCGGTATGATCCTTTGAGCAAAGGCCTTTCGGCCATGCTTATTACCGATCTTAAAAACAGCAGCACATCTCTTCAGCTCATTGAAAGGGATAAGATTCAGGCCCTGTTAAAAGAGATAGCGATGAGCCAGAGCGGAATCGTGGATCAGTCAACAGCGGTAAAAGCCGGCAAAATACTCGGAGCACAATCAATTGTTTTCGGTTCTTTCATGGTACTTGGAAATCAGGTTCGTATGGATGCCAGGATCATAAAAGTTGAAACAAGCGAGGTGGTGATGGCTGAATCTATTGTGGGAGATAGCAGCGGTTTATTGAATTTAGCCATGGATCTTGCCGGAAAGATTGCAAAATCCATGAAGGTTGCTTTTAAGCCTCCCCGTGTAAAGAGTGAAGGGGATATTAATGCCGCCCTATATTTTTCTAAAGGACTTGATGCATTGGACAGGGGTGATAAGAAAGAAGCAAAAAAAATGTTTTCAAAAAGCATTGAACTCGACTCTGCATATAAAGCTCAGGTCGATAATGTGAAAGGTTTAGATTGATGAGAAAGATATTTTTACTGATTATATCC
>JAABQB010000067.1 GCA_011391695.1 Desulfobacteraceae bacterium
GGTAGTCCCTGTTGAAAACTATCCTGTCTTTGGGACCCAGAAAACCGTTTGCTCTTGCTTCCGCAGCGGATGTTGAAACCTTCGCCATTGCTATCGCCATGAATGCCGGGACGAAGAACTTTGCAAGATCAACATCAGCAACCGCATCGGGGACTGAAGATATAAGCTTTTTCCAGAGATTCATGCATCCGCCTCCAGCGGGAAGAAGACCTACGCCTATTTCAACCAGACCCATGTAAAGCTCGGCATGGGCCACTATCCTGTCCGCGCCGAGACATACTTCGCAGCCTCCGCCAAGCGCAAGACCATAGGGAGCAGCCACAACCGGGAATGGAGAATATTTCTCTCTCTGGACCGCCAGATGAAGCCTTTCTATCATGGTCTCGATCTCAGAAAATCTTTTTTCCTTTGCTGCCAGCGCAACCTGAACAAGATCTGCTCCGGCTGAAAAAGCGCCGGGCATTCCGCCAGCCTGGTTCCCGATTACAAGACCGGCGCCGTTCTGGTCAACATAATCAAGAGATTCGTGCATGAATTCAATAAGCTCCGCATTCAACGCGTTCATCTTTGTATGAAATTCACAGCAATAAACCCCGTCACCGATATCTATAAGAGATGCCGACTTGCAGCTTTTTACAAGCTTGTTGTCTCCCTTAAGTGCGGCAAGAGATATTATGCTTTTGCTGACGCTATATTCTTTGTAGCCTTTTGTATTAAAATCGTAGTAATAGATCTTGCCTTTTTCGGTTTTGTAAAAAGAGGTTTTCCCTGCGGCAAGCATATCTTTTACTTTTGCAGGCACCTTGAAACCTTCCTTTTCCATTCTCTCGACCGACTTCTTAACGCCTATGGCATCCCATGTCTCGAAAGGCCCCATTTCAAAATTGTAGCCCCACTTCATGGAGTTGTCGATATCGATTATCGTATCCGATATTTCCGGAATCCTGTTAGCCGAATAGACAAGCTGATTTGCAACAGCTTTCCAAACAAATTTTGCGCCCTTGTCATCGCCGTAAACAACGGCCTTGATCTTGTCGGGAAGAGTTTTTGCCTTTTTGGCTTCATCAAGGCACGGAAAAGCCGGCTTTTCATATTCATCGTATTCGAGGGTGGAAGGATTTATAACCTTGCGGACCTTCTTCCATTCCGGAGTCAGATCGGTTTTATAAAATCCGGCCTTTGTCTTCTTCCCGAGAAGTTTCTTCTCAATCATTTTATTCACAAATTCAGGGATAATGAAACTGTCTCTCACCTCGTCATTAACAACCAGATCGTATGTGTTCTTTGCGACGTGTCCCATCGTATCGAGTCCGACAAGATCCGAAGTCTTGAACATGGCCGTTTTCGGCCTTCCCATCGGAGGCCCGAATAGAGCATCGACTTCGGGAATCGTAAGGCCGTCTTCAATCATAAGCTGCATGGCCTTCACCATACCCTGAACACCTATCCTGTTTCCTACGAAGTTGGGAGTATCTTTTGCTCCTACAATACCCTTTCCAAGAATTCTTTCGCCGAAATCACTCATGAATTCCAAAACTTCGGGAAGTGTTTCTTCGCCGGATATAATTTCGAGAAGATGCATGTATCTTACAGGATTGAAGAAGTGGGTTCCGAGAAAATGCTGCTTAAACTCACTGCTTAAGCCTTCGGACATTGATTTCAACGGAATTCCGGAAGTGTTTGATGAAACAACCGTGCCCGGTTTTCTTACCTTCTCTATCTTCTTGAAAAGATCCTGCTTGACCTTGAGATTTTCAACAACAACCTCGACAATCCAGTCACATGATGCAAGCTTTTCAAAATCATCCTCAAGATTGCCGATCGAAATGAGATCTGCATCTTTTTTCTGCATAAGAAGAGCGGGGCTTGCCATCAGAAGAGTGTCAAAACCTCCCTTTACGATCTTGTTTTTTGTCTTAAGATCTTTTTTCTGTTCATCCGTCAAATTGAATGGAACAATATCCAGCAATAACGTCTTAACGCCGGCGCTGGCAAGGATAGCAGCTATCCCTCCGCCCATAACACCTGAGCCAATAACAGCAGCAGTTCTTATCTTTCTACTCATAATTACCTCCTGAAATGATGTTAAAACAAGCATGAATGAATGTTCATTCACTTAACAGAGCCTTGTACGGGATGTCAAGAAAAATTTCTTCATTCGTTGTTTTAATTATAATATAATGATTAAAATTAGTAGTTTATAATATAATAAAAGAACCCTGCCAGGTTTAAATAAACCGTTGAATCTTGAATGATTTTATCTCAAATAAAAATGAATTGAAATTCATTATAATATGATCCAAAAATCTTATATGTTTAATATCGATGCGTTGCCATAATCCGGCGCATTAAAAATAGCCGCACTGTTTATGATTGACACAATGTGTCTTGTAACCTTATAAATTGCAATAGAATAATTATCATCAACAAATTGAAGCTCCCCACCGCAGAGCGGTCGGGGAATGCGCTCGCATTTCGGTTCATAAAACAGAGAGCTATTTTAAAATGACTCCAAACAACATATTGTGGATTGTTTTTATAGTTACCGCCATATCTCTTTTCATAGCCGATTTAAAGCTTTCAGCCGGAGTTCATGAAATAAACAGCAGAGCGGCGTTAATACTGTGCGGCTTTTGGGTCACGGTGGCAACTCTCTTCGGCTTCCTGACCGGACATATGCTCGGCTTTGAGAAAATGGTCGAGTTTTTTACGGCATATTTTATAGAATATTCCTTGTCCATGGACAACATGTTCGTGTTCCTAATTATTTTCTCTTATTTCAGCATTCCACCGCAGTACCAGCCCAAAATTCTTACATGGGGCATAATAGGGGCCGTATTCATGCGGCTCATTCTGATATTTACCGGCGTCGAGCTGTTTGAAGCTTTTCACTGGATAGTCTATCTTTTCGGTGGAATACTAATATTTACCGCCATAAAAATGATAGTTCATAAGGAATCGGATATGGATCCGGGCTCAAACCCGATCCTGCGCCTGATGGCAAAATTCATACCTTTTGAAAAGAACATAGAGGCTCCGGATTTCTTCGTTAAGAAGATGAATATCTGGCACGCCACGCCGCTTTTCGCGACTCTTATAGTTATTGAAACCTCGGATCTGATATTTGCTATAGACTCAATACCAGCTGTGCTGGCCATTTCCGCGGACAGATTCATTGTTTACACTTCAAATGTCTTCGCGGTGGTTGGCCTGCGCTCGCTCTACTTCCTGCTGGCCTCGATTATACAGTATTTCAGATTCCTGAAGGCAGGCATCTCGATAATCCTGTTCTATGTCGGTGTGAAAATGCTGATTTCGGGCTGGATAAAAATCCCCGCATTGCTATCTCTCGGAGTTGTTTTGGGAATACTGGCGGGCTCCATACTGCTTTCCGTGATAATGAAGAAAAAACCGGCCGAAGCCGAATAACCGTTTCAGGTTATGAGGTTTTGAATCCTGACCATGAAATCGCCGATATTTCCTCCGTATTCAGGAGAACCTTCTATAGACAGATATCCCTTTTTTACTGCCGTCACCATATCAACTTCATTCATAACGATGGGAAATGCGCCTTCGACCCCGTTGAATTTCATATGAACAAACGGACGTCTTTTGGCATAAATACCCCTTCCGGCCTTTGTTTTCCCGGCTTTTACTCTGAGATAAGCGGCTATATCCTCATCAACCGTTATCTGGTAAATCCTTTCAGGCTGTTTGCCTGTCCATTTGACCATTTCAGGATCTCCGCCCTTGTTATACTGGCTCAAGGCGGTTGTTATCATGTAAAAAGTCATCTTAACTTTCAGCTTTCTTTTCTTAGGATCTTTGGGGCTTGCATTCGGCATTAATATCTTGAGACTCATAAGAAGGCCGAAAACTTTTATCAGGAGGCCGACCTTCGAAATTCCCTTTATTCCTGGAATTACAGGTTTTCCGGCAAAAAACCCGTTCATCTTCGCGATAGTTTTGAAAGAAAAAGTAATGTCGGGATCGGCGCACAGGCCCTGTTCCAACTTGAAGGCGCCTTTGTCAAAAACAAGACAAGCTCCTGTCTGATTTGCGTCCGGGCCGGCGGCAAACTGAACTTTCGCGCGGACATCTTCAAACTTTTTTTTCATAACAGGGTCATCTTCAAGGACAACCTTCATAACCGGCAATACGGCTCTTAGAAAAATCCTTGCGGCAAGCAGCTCTTTTTCAGTTGCCATCTTAAACTTCATCCTCCCAGTCTTCGTCTTCCTCGAAGTCTTTTCCCATGGTTTCTCTTACTTTTTCTATTATCCCGTCCGTGTCGAGCTTGTAGTGCGAATAGAGATCCTCGGGATAGCCCACTTCACAATAGCAATCGGGAATACCGACTTTCGTGAAGGCGCACCCTTTTCCGCTTGAAGCTATCACATCCGCAACAGCGCTTCCCAGGCCTCCGTGAACATTATGATCCTCAAAGGTTATAATTCTCCGGGTCTCTTCAACTGCTTTTCGAACAGCTTCTTCGTCAAGCGGCTTTATGGTATGCATGTTGAGGACTCTCACACTCAGTCCGTCTTTTTCTTTTAAGAATCTTGCAGCCTCAAAAGCCTGAAGCACGGTTATTCCGCAGCATATAAGGGTAATGTCGGTGCCTTCCGCAACCTCAATAGCTTTTCCTATTTTAAAGCCGTAATCCTCCTTTTGGTAAAACCTTGGCTCGAAACCTCTTCCGATTCTTATATATACCGGCCCGGAATATTCGACACAGGCTTTGACGGCATTTGCAGTCTCAATTCCATCGGCAGGCACAATAACCGTCATGTTTGCAAAGGATCTCATGATCGCAATATCTTCGGTGCAATGGTGCGTGGTGCCTGCCGCTCCGAATGAGGTTCCGGCGTGCGTCGCGATTATCTTGCAGTTTAAATTCTGGTAGCAGATATCGGTCCGCACCTGTTCGGCAGCCCTCATGGCGGCAAAGGCGGCCATTGTGGAGACAAAGGGAATAAGCCCGGACCTGGCAAGCCCTGCGGCTATTCCGAAAAGGTTCTGCTCCGCGATCCCCACATTGAAAAATCTATCAGGAAACTTATCGCCAAATTTTCCGATCTTGGTTGATCTGGCAAGATCAGCCGAAAGCCCGACAATTTTTTCATTCTTTTCCCCGAGTCTGCATAATACTTCGCCGTATATTTCCGCCTGAGTCATTGTATCGGCATCATATACCGTCCAGGTTAATCCCTCGGTCATAACATCCTCCTGTAATTAGACCTTTGCATAACACCCCCTTTTGCCCGATTACTGCGTCAGGCTCAAATTTCAATCCTCGGAATACTCCAATGTATTCCTGTGGTTAAAATTTTCGCCTTCCTTGTATTTGGACAAAATTGGGCGTTCTTCAAAGGTATCGTTATGAATTGATGATTTACCGTATAGTCAAAATTGACGGCTTCGTAGAAAGTCATATGCGAACGGATTTGAGATTTTTGGGAAATAGATTTTTAAATTGCTGAGCGTTAAAAATCACAAGGCTTTGACCGCCGCAGGCGAAACCTTCTTGTGATTTAGCGAAGTGATTTAAAAATCCCCAAAAAGCTCATTAAGAGAGCATATGACTTTTTACGAAACCTTCAGAATCCGTACATTCTGTCAATGGAGCTCTTTGCTTTCTCTATAAGGTCCGAGTCAAGCCCGCCGTAGTGCCACTTAACTTCGTTTTCCATGAAATCAACACCTTTGCCCTTTACAGTATTGGCAATTATAACGACAGGCGCCTTATCTTCAGTCCGGGCATATTCTATAGCAGCAGACAGATCCCTGAAGCTGTGCCCGTCAACCTCTTTTACTATCCATCCGAAAGCCTTCCATTTATCTGCAAAAGGCTCTATCCCCATAATCTGTTCCGTAGTTCCGTCAATCATCAGCCTGTTTCTGTCGACAAAGGTTATGAGATTTCTGACCTTGAAATGAGAAGCCGCCATTGCCGCTTCCCATACCGAGCCCTCGTTGCATTCGCCGTCTCCAAGAATGCAGTATGTCAGCCAGGATTTTTTCTGCGCCCTTGCTCCGAGCGCAAGCCCGACAGCCATTGGAAGGCCGTGGCCGAGAGAACCGGTGGAAACATCAACGCCTTTTACCTTGTTCCCGTCAAGGTGCATTCCGAAAGGAGATTTGAATTTGTTGAACTCCTTCAGCAGTTCAAATTCAAAATACCCCTTCCGCGCAAGCACAGGTGCATACCCGACACCACCATGCCCTTTACTCAGAACAAACCTGTCTCTTGTTTCAAGCCCTGGTTGTTTTGGATCAATATTAAGGTACTTGAAATAAAGAATGACAAGAATCTCAACTATGCTGAGAGCCCCGCCTATATGAGCTCCGCCTGCCCATCCTGTTACTTCGACAATGTCTTTTCTTATCTGATGAGCCTTCCCTTCAAGATCTTTTATCTCGGATTCTGTTAACGGCAAAGCAGCACCTCCTAAATATTTCGGTAAAACGGCCTATATTGATACACGGATAGAATGATAAATATGACGAGATCTTAATAATGATTCTTCTCCATTAGACAGAAGAAAAACAGAAAGCAAATACTATTTTTGATATCACAAGGATCATATATGTTAAACATTTTGAACTCTTTGATCTTTAAGAAAAAAAGAAATAATAAGGCAGGCACAGCTGACAAGAAAGCAGAGCATAAAAGAACTTTTGTAGGCATCCGGGAGATATGCTCCGTCAATCAGTCTCCCTCTGTCGATTAATGCCCCCGTCAATACCTGGAAAACAGCAACACCCAGAAAGGGGGAAGGATTTAAAAGTCCCGAAACAGAGCCTAGTATTCCGGCCGGTATAATTTCTCTTAGATGAGCCCAGAACGTGCTTACAAATCCACCTGTAGCAATTCCCATAAAAAAAAGAATTGAAAAAACTGACAACATGCCAAGTTCCATTCCAAAAAGAATACCTGTCCACGACAGGGTTAAAAGAGCCAAAAGCCAGATTATTACATGCACCTTGCTTTTAAATATCCTGTCGGAAAGCCAGCCGAAAAGAGGAGCCCCGACAATGAATCCCACCGGTATCAGCATGTTCAGCCTGCTTGCCGCAATCCTGTCCGTTTCAAGAACAGCCATAAGATACGGTGTTGCCCAGAGACCCTGGAAAGTTATCACAATTCCGTAAACACCAAAAAAAATTAGGGCTAAAATCCAGAATTGTAGAGAGAGTAGAGCCTTGTAAAAAGGAATTTCCTTCGAACCTGTTCCGTCCTGTCCTGAACTTTGCTCATCTTCAATCGTTGCGCCTGACCCGTTGAAATCTTTTATCAGAAAAAGTGCCCCTATGGCCAGAGTAAGTGAAATCCATCCTATTATATGGAAGCTGATACGCCATCCCCAGTTATTTGCAGCCCATGCAAGAGGAGTTGTTGCTATAACAGCTCCAAAATTTCCGACAGCAATGAGCAGCCCTATCATTGTTGCAAATTCGTTTTTTTCAAACCATTGGGAAAAAGCCTTTATCGCCGGCACATACACCCCACCCACACCGATTCCTATCAGCGCACGCCCTGCCGAAGCCCATCCTATTCCAGGGGATAGAGCAAACATGAAGCATCCCGCTGCCGCGGCTAAAGTGCAGTATGCTATAACCCGCCTTGCTCCGAGTTTATCGGTAAAATATCCCACCAGAGGCTGTTCAAACGCGTAAAGATAAAAATACATTGAAGACATGAATCCGAGAGCGGTGGCATTTATATTAAAGGCTTTTAAAATATCCTGGGCAATAACCGACGTCGATACCCGGTGAAAATACACAAAAAAATAAATGGCTGAGATTATAAAAAATACAAGCCACCGGTTGGAATTTTCAGATTTTAAATTATTTTTATTTGCCATTATATTTTTTGCCGGATTTATTTAATAGAATACGGTTAAATTAATTCTTTAACCCATTAGAGCATATATTGTTTTTTGTCGAGTAAATATGAAGGGAGCCTCTCGGAAAGAGTTGGTGTTTGTATTAGGATTCAAGAATTGTGCGCTCGCTGTTTCGGTTCAACTTCAGCCGAATATTGATTTTTATGGCCCGCCCTGGAAGCCCCACCGGGCTTTTAATGATAACCGGGGGGATGACTTGGGTATGTTCGTGCAGAGCATGCTTAACAAGTGTTTTATGTAGTTGTCAGGTGATCAGATCCTTTAAAAGCTCAAACAAGGAACCCTCATTGCCCACATTACCCGGAAAAATCACATAAGGTAAGCCCGGAAATTTGCTTTCCGGTCCGCACTTCCACACGGGTACGCCAGCCATAGCTTGTCCTAATACGAAGGCTTTTTTAATTCCCAGACATTCAGTTGCCATGGTACTTGAAGTGACGCCGCCTTTAGCGACAAAAAATCTTGGAGCCTGATCAATCCCTTTCACAACGGATATTAAAGCATTGGCCACTGTATTATTGATCTTTAAATCTTCTGATGAATTTTTGCCCCTCATTAAAAGTCTGCTTGTAGAAATCAGTACAGTTTTTCCTGAACTCAGCTGCACATTAGCCTGGCGTGATAAATCCGAAATCATCTTTTCTGCATGATTAGAATTAATCAGGCCTTCCGTATCCAGTTCTAAATGAACAAAATTACGATTATTCTTTGATAATTCATTTATCAGAAAATTTAATTGCCGCGTACTTTTTTCAACATAACTGCCCATAACCATTAATCCGCCATTTTTTTCCGCATTCAGATGATTACAGGATTTTATAGTTAATTCGCGGACAGATAAATAAGATCGATTAGATAAACCCATTAAGGCGGCTACCATAGATGCAGCGCTCCTGATTAAAAAAGATTTTCCTTCTTTTATGCTTGACCAGAAAGCATGGGACACTATATCCAGATCCTCCTGGCAACAGGCGTTAATAACAGCATATTGCCTGGGTTTTAGTGTATTTAAAAATTGTTTTACCCCTTCATAACCTTTATTCCTTATGGTATAAATGCTTAAACTGGCAACATCGCCTGCTTTCACCTGACCTGAACATTTTTCTTCCACCCAGAGTTTTAAGTGAGAGTTATGGTAACCAAAATAGGAATCCCTGGAAAATTCTGTTTTACCAGCTTCAATATAATGTTCACCATCTTTCACATAATGTATATCGTTGACTGTAATTCTTCCGCCGGGGAAAAAAGCCGGAGCCAGTAAACACGGCAAATCAGGTGCCTGCAATCCTTCCCGAAGAGCTTCCATTTCAACGGGAAAATGCCCTCTGAGGGTGCTGTCGCTGCGACTGACCAGGATATATCTCTTTTGACATTTAGCCGAAATTTTAGCTATACGCGCCCCGATTAATTTATTGATGGAATAAGCTTCTGATGAAGAGAGACTTCGCGAATTTGTTAATATGTAAAATAAAGGTTCCAGATTATTAAATTCGTCTAATATCGCTTCTTCATCCCAAGTGGTAAGGCATGGAATATTGTAAACGGTTTGAGTTCCAGTGGGATCATCATCAAAAACCACCACCTTGCAACCGGAGCCTTTATATAATGCCTCAACGAATGATTTAGGGCTGTTATATTTAAAATCTGACAGTGCTGTTAAATCTAACATAGGATGAGCTTTTTATAGTAATGCAACCACTCTACAAGGTGAGCCATCGCCATCTTTTATTGGCAACGGTAAGGCCATTATGGTGAATTCTTCCTGTGGGATTTTGTCCAAATTACATAAGCCTTCAACAATAACAATCTCTTTTTCCAGAAAAGCTCTGTGCACTGAAACCAGTTCTGATTTATTATGCACATCGGCAACGGAAGGGGGTTCGACGCCGATTAAATTAATTTCAATATCGGCCAAGTAGCCGGCCAGCTCTAAACTGATTCTCGGGCATTGATCTCTAAAGACCGGTTGACCATAATATTTCGACCAATGGGTTTTAAAAACAATACGGCTGCCCTTGCAAATTTTATCTTTATAACCATTAAGATGTTCCGGTTC
>JAABQB010000068.1 GCA_011391695.1 Desulfobacteraceae bacterium
AGCTTTGCAATAACAGATAGCATCCTATAGACGTATAATCTCTTTTTCAAAGTCGGTTTCACGCAAAGATCACGGAGGACACAAAGAAAAATGTGAAAACCCGGCTTTTTACAAGAGTATTATACTTGATAATCTCGTAAAAACTGTATTTTCTCACAAAGGCACTAAGAACACGAAGAAATAATTCATTTAATATTAACATGTTAACTTTGTGATCTTTGTGGCTTGGTGTGAGATCCTGATTTTTTACGATAGCGTCATACTTATACAAGGAGTATAAAAAATTGCAGCATACTATATTTGATACGCCTGTAATAAAAACTCTCATGAGATGGCTTTCTCTGATCATCCTCAGAATAATGGGATGGCGCTTTGAAGGCCGGTTTCCGGATATTCCGAAATTTGTTTTAATTGCAGCTCCTCATACTTCCAACTGGGATTTTCCAATAACAATATTCATAGCTTTTGCTTTAAAAGCCAAAATTTACTGGATGGGAAAAGAGGCTATATTCCGCCGGCCATTTAAAAATATCTTCAGATGGCTTGGAGGAATTCCTATCGACCGTTCTAAATCAAATAATGTGGTTGAACAGATGATTCAGAAATTTTCCGAAAGTAAAAAACTGATTATTACAATTCCGCCGTCGGGAACCAGGAAAAAAGTCATGAAATGGAAGACCGGATTCTATTATATATCAAAGGGCGCCAATGTTCCGATTGTTCTGGGATTTCTTGACTATAAGAGAAAGGTCGGCGGGATAGGCCCTGTTTACCTTCCAACCGGAGATATCGAGGCGGATATGAGAGAAATAAGGGCCTATTATGTCGGTATCCAGGGAAAGAATTCTGTAACGGAAGAGCCTTTTTTAATAAATCCCGCCTATATGAAACAAAACAGTGAACGTAATACTACCTTGACAGTTATCTCTCGTCTGTAATAGAAAATCTTATCAACATCAGAAAGCTTGTCCTTTTTACCGATTAAGTATTTGAAGTGAACCGAAACAGAGAGCGCATTCCCCGTTGCTTGCTGCGGGGAATCTTCAATCATATTTATATAAAACCGATTCTATTGGGAGTAATACAGATGAATATTGATGATGTAAGGCAGGTGTTAATTATTGGAGCCGGAAACATGGGGCAGCAGATCGGCTTTCAGTGCGCCGTGAGCGGATATGATGTTATATTTTATGATGTGGGGCAGGGCGCGCTCGAAAAGGCAAAGGACAGGATAGGCAAATTGACAAAAACATATATGGCTGCCGGGCGGTTGACTGAAGAAGGCGCCCATGCTTCACTGAAAAGAATTAAGATGACATATGATGCAGGGGAAGCAGGGGAAAATTCCGACTTTGTAAGTGAATCGGTGCCCGAAGATCCGGAGCTTAAAAGTCGTGTCTTCGCGCAGTTCAATAAAATCTGCCCGGCTCATACGGTTTTTACTACAAATACATCATCACTGATACCCTCTATGTTTGCCGAAGCAACAGGCCGGCCTGAAAAATTTGCAGCCTTTCATTTTCACGACGTCCGTGTAACCAATATTGTTGACATCATGCCGCATCCGGGCACTTCAGAAGAAACCACGGAGCTGATAAAAGCCTTTGCCGGACGGATAGGGCAGGCGCCCATCATGCTTAAAAAGGAAAACTACGGATATGTATTCAATGCCATGCTTATGGAATTGCTTAAATCGGCTCAAACTCTTGCCGCGAATGATGTAGCAACGGCAGAAGACATTGACCGTGCCTGGATGGGCGTTATGCACACCCTTGCGGGGCCGTTCGGTATAATGGACAGCATCGGCATAGATACTGCCTGGAAGGTTACCGATTACTGGGCCAACAAGACCCAAGATCCGCAGTTCCTTGCCAATGCGGAATTTCTGAAGAAATACGTGGACAAAGGACTCCTCGGGGTAAAAACCGGAAAGGGATTTTACACCTACCCTGCACCGGCATTTGCAAAACCGGGGTTCATAGAAGGAAAAAACTGATTATGTGCCAGGGGAGCTTCCTGCACGGTTCTTTCTGATGGATTCCAGAGCCCTGGCGGCAGCGGCTTTTACCTTTTCAGGATAAGTGCTGATGCTGAAAAATGATTTTGTTTCGGCAATTTCAGAAAGAACGGGTATAGCTTCCGGTGAACCGATGTCGCCGAGAGCTGCACAGATATTTTCTTCCATCAGGATCCGGGCGGCCGTCGTTACAAAAGGTCTGGTTTTCAATAAATTCGTTAGATCGGGAACAATGTCTGTGGCTTTTGCGTTGCCGAGGGCCTCAATTACGTTCAGCTTGAATTTTTCATCCGTGCTGTTCAATGCGGTGATCAGCAGCTTTCCTCTTCGATTCCCCCCGGTACGGGAAATGCTTTTTAAAGCTTCCTGCCGCATCCTCTCGTTTTCATGAAGCAGAAACGGCTGAAGCGCTCCGGCGGTCTCCTCATTGCCTATTTGCCCAAGTATATAGGCGATATTCCGCAGGTAATACCATGGCACATTTTCACGAATACGTTCCATTACAAGAGGAATGGCCCTCTGACCGGTTCCGATAATCAGTTGCATAATAAGCACACGCTCATTGCCGTCGCTGCTTTTCATGAGATTGTCAAGCATACTTTTAAGAGTGATATCGCCAAATCTTGACAATATTTTCCCAGCCTCGTCCTTATTATCATGTTCATTCGTATGGAATTCTTTGAAAAGAAGCGTGATGTTTTCTTCGGTTGCCAGGTTGCGGATAAGCTGCGCGGAGATCTCACGTATCGCATCATTTTTTTCCAGCGTGCCGGAATTGATATTGTTAAATACATCAAGAAACGAAATTGTTTCTGAAAACAGCATCTGATTGATAAAACCCTGTACGGTGTTTTGCAGGTATTTACAGACAGTCTTATAGGCCGGAGTTACAGATGTTTCGATTTTAATCCATTCGATTAATCGTCCCGATATGCTTTCGATAATTTCTGTTTTACGCCCGGCTGGAAGGCTTTCAATAATACCGGTTAAAGCTTTAGCGGCCCGGGCGCGCACTTCTGCATTTTCACTGAACAGCTTATCGATCAGGTTATTGATGATCTTTATAGTAGTTTTCTGTTCTTTCCGAACGATAAGCTGTCCGATTATCTTTGGGAGTGCCGACATCAGCGGTTCATCAAATAAAGCCTTTTCATTTTCTTTCAGGCTCAGGCACAGTTTTTCGGCAATCTGAATAAGCCTGGCTTTTAAACCGTTATTATCTGTGCCCGTTTCGCTCTTGCCGGAGGCGGTTCCATCTCCTGTTTTTTTTGCTCCGGCATATTTGATATCTTCTAATTTACCGATGAGATATTGCGTGAACATGCCGTCGAAAAGATGTTCCATTTTCTGAGTCGTCAATTCGGGGGCCATGCCGGGATCCGCCGTGACAATATCTTCTCCGATGCGTTTTGATATGCTTTCCCTGTCTTTACGCTCCAGTGAGCCTGAAACCTTGTCCATAAGGCCGATCATGTTTCCCAATCTTTCGGTAATCTGAATATCGGGCAAAGCGCCTTTCTGACCCATAAGTTGTATCAAGCCGGTATGAAAAGAGTGTGATAACCATTCCGGGTCTTGGGCCAATTCCTTAAGTTTCTTGGGATCGGCCGAGAGTTCCGGATGAGTGCTCATAAAGAAGTTGGCAATCTGTTCATCGCTGATCATAAGACCCGGTATGGTCTTGGGCTCTGTATTTACCGCCGTATATATTTTTTGATCCGAATGAATGTGGGTTACATTGTTTTCAGCCAGAATCTGTGCCAGGCCGCCTTCGCTCTCAATCAGGTCAGGCTTTCTGGAAAGTATTTCGGTAAAAGCGGCGAGTTCCGCTTTTTCAAGGCCTTTTTCAAAAGAGATGCTTTTCAGGCCGAAACCAAGCAGAATGTTAAGGAGTGCGGCAACCTGAATTTTCTCCTGGTCTTTCTGATTCAATGGATTGCCGCAAATAAGAATGCTTTTTTCCGATTCGGCAAAGATTACCGGGTTTTCCAGGGCAAGCATTTCCTGAAAGGCCTGATTAAGTCTTTCGGTGGTGTTGATGATAGTGGCGCTGGCGGGAGGATAAAGCCTCACATTCTTTATGGCTGTATTGAAAATAACCAGCGCATCCAGGGCTTTTTGCCTTATATCGGTATCTGCCATTGTTCCTCTCTATAAGAGTTGGTATTTAGGTTCCATCCGGAAATGGCCCTTTTGTGCGATCTCGGCGTCATCTGTGCTTTAAGAACTCTGCTCACCGTTAAACCAAACTTTGGCCGTAAAGGGCCTTAACCTCTTCCCGGTCTATAGATCCGTCGGCTTTCCTTGGCATGGAGTCAACAAAACAGACCCTTCTCGGTTTTTTATAAGATGCTATCCTGGAGGCCACAAAGACTGCAAGTTCCCGTTCGGTCACTTTGGCACCCGGTTTCAGGACACAAACAGCCTTGATTCCTTCGCCAAATTCAGGATCAGGCACTCCGATAACCGAAACCTCCTCGACGGCAGGATGCTCAATTATGGTCTTCTCCACTTCAACGGGGTAAACATTTTCTCCCCCTGATTTAATTAACTCCTTCTGGGCCTTCCTGCCTGCAAACCAGAGAAAGCCATCGGTATCCAGGCGACCCAGATCCCCGGTATGATGCCAGCCGCCCCTGAAAGTCATCTGTGTCAATTCTTCTTCCTTCCAGTAACCGGAAAAGACCAGAGGACCGCGCAGGACTATTTCGCCCGGTTTCCCGCTGTCAACTGGGCGGTCAAATTCATCAACTATCGCCATATCCACACATGGAACCGGACGACCGGCCGAGCCGGGCCTCTCCTGGTGGCGGCTTAAAAAAGTAAGGGCCATGGTTTCGGTTTGCCCGTAGCATGCCCAGAACTGGCCAAAACCCAGGCCGGTATAACGAGCAATAGTGTCCGGATGTTCCAACCCAACCACATGTCTTAAGGAAGAGAGATCAAAGCCTCCTTTTTCCTGCTCATCGAGTATTTTGGTCAGGATCGGAGGGAAGTTGGCAATAATAGACACCTTCTTTTGCATGATGATCTCATTGACTTCTTTCGGTTCGAACCTGAATACAATAATATTCTCTCCTGCTACCTGCATCAAAGAGAGCGCCATGATCAAACCGAAAATATGGAAGAGGGGCAGAATGTTTAAATAGATGTCTCCGGAATCAAGACCGATGACGCCAACAGTTTGTATCATGCCTGCCAGAAGATTGCTGTGGCTGATTACGGCTCCCCTGGGCTTTCCCTGAATAGCCGCGGTATGAATAATGACCAGCGGATCAGAGGCTGCCACTTCTTGCAAGAATGTCTGCCGATCAATTATAGGGAAAGGGCTGACCTGCTGAGAATCAAAAGGAATTCGCTCCGATACGGGAGGGAAGACCGAGACCAGCTCGGCCATAAGTTCTTCATATTCGCGGTCGAAAAGAAGCATGACCGGTTCGGCATCGTCTAAGATATAACTTATTTCCCCGGCGGAAAGGCGGAAGTTAATGGGAACCAGAATGGCTCCAATAGCGGCCGCCGCACCCAAAATGGTTATAAAGGCCGGGCTGTTTTTAGTCAGCAATGCGATTCGATCTCCCTTATTGACTCCTCGGGATGATAGTTCTCCTGACAGGCTATTGACCTGGTTCAAGAGATCTCCAAAGGTTATCCGGGTGTTTCCGGAAAGGACAGCCGTCTTGTCTTTGTATAACCTGGCATTCCGCCTGTAAAGATCATAAATGGTAAAACTATGAACGTTCATGATTTGGATCGTCTCCTAAGCCAGCCAGCGTTTACGGCGCTTGTAGTGCTTCACATCCCGGTAGCTTTTTTTACCGACCGCGGTCAATCCCAGGTAGAATTCTTTGATATCGGCATTTTCCCGGAGTTTCTCTACCGTATCGTCCAGGACAATACGACCGCATTCCATGACATATCCGTGATGGGCAATGTTGAGAGCCAGCCGGGCGTTCTGTTCTATCAAAAGGATGGTGACATTTCTTTCCTCATTAATTCTTTTGATGATCTCGAAGATCTCGGCAACCAGCAATGGGGCCAGTCCCATGGAGGGTTCATCGAGAAGCATCAATTTGGGATTGGCCATGAGGCTTCGGCCGATGACCAGCATCTGCTGTTCTCCTCCGCTGAGATATCCGGCCAGTATGTCTCGGCGCTGCTTCAATCTCGGAAAATAGGAATAGACCATTTCCAGATCTTCCCTCATTTTCCGGGTATTTTTATTGGTATGGCCGCCGGCAATCAGGTTTTCCTCTACCGTGAGATCCACAAAGACCCGACGTCCTTCCATGACCTGGAAGATCCCAAGACGAACTATCTTTTCCGGAGACATGCGGTCTATCCGACGACCCATGAAGGTGATGGAACCATCGGACACCTTTCCGTCTTCAGTCTTGAGCAATCCGGAAATTGCCTTCAGCATGGTGGTTTTACCGGCGCCGTTACTGCCTAAGACTGCTACAATCCGACCTTCCTCTACCTGAAGAGAAAGACCCTTCAATACCAGGATAACATTGTGGTAAATGACTTCGATGTTGTTGACAACTAATAACGGTTCCATCAAATTCCCCGCGTTCAATTTTGACGGCCTCTTAAAAAGTCAGAATCCCACACCAAGCCACAAAGATCACAAAGTTAACATATTAATATTAAATGAGTTTTTTTCTTCGTGTTCTTTGTGCCTTTGTGAGAAAATATAGTTTTTACGAGAGAATCAATTTTCGGTCTTTCTCGGCTGATTACGCTCCCAGTCTCGAGTAGGTCAGATCTTGTTCGCCCAGGTAGGCCTGGATGACCTGTGGATTATGGCGGATCTCATCGGGTTTACCTTCGGCGATTTTTCGACCAAAATCGAGAACACATATCCTGTCACTGATATCCATGACAAGACCCATGTCATGTTCTATCAGAATAATGGTGACCCCCCACTCATCGTTGATATCCAGGATATAGCGCGCCATATCTTCGGTCTCTTCCAGATTCATCCCGGTGGCTGGTTCATCCAGAAGTAAAATCTTTGGTTTCATGGCCAGAGCACGGGCCAATTCAACCCGCTTTTGCAGTCCGTGGGGCAGGGTGTGAACGACCTGTTTCCTGATATGCTCAATTTCGAGAAGATCAATAATCGTTTCCTCGATTTCTTTTCTTAAGCCCAGTTCTTCCCGCCTGGTTTTTCCATAATAAATACCGCCTGAGAGAAATCCCGATTTCAGATGCACATGGCGGCCCAATTTAATATTGTCCAGAACGGTCATGTGGCCGAAGAGTTCCACGTTCTGAAAAGTACGGGCAATGCCCAGTTGGGCGATTTTATGGGTTTTAAGTTTTGTAATATCCCGGCCTTCAAAAAGAATTCTTCCTTTCTCAGGATCATAAAACCGGTTTATGCAGTTCAGAAGGCAGGTCTTGCCCGCTCCGTTGGGTCCGATAACGGCAAAGATCTCCCCTTTTTTTACTCCGGTAGTTATCCCCGAAAGGGCATTTATACCTCCGAAGTTCAAAAAAATATCTTCAACCACTAATTGGTAGTCCCGGGGATCGTAATCGTTTTTGATGATATCGGTCATTGGTCTGTGACCTCCCGAACGCTCATCCGTGTCTGCATGCGGAAACCCGTACCGTCCTGGTAGCGAATTTCAGAAGCCACTTCGATCTCTTCTTTCGCCCCGTACAAGGCATCGATCAGATCGGCATAACGTTCGGCCACGAACGAACGCCTGAGTTTGCGTGTCCGGGTCAACTCCTCGTCATCGGCATCCAGTTCTTTATACAACATGACAAACCGTCTTACCCGGGCGATCTTGGGCAAAGAACGATTAATCCGGCCTATCTCACCGGCGATTAAGTCGTAAACCTCTTTTTTTTGGGATAAATCGGTAAAGGTGGTATAGGTCATCTTGTTGTTTTCGGCCCATTTCCCCATATTGGCCATATCCATAATGATTAAAGCCGCAATAAAAGGCAATTCCTTCCCGACTACCATAGCCTCATTTATATAGGGACTGAACTTAAGCTTGTTCTCGATCAGCTGGGGTGAAAATTTGGATCCATCGGCCAGACGCATGACATCCTTTTGTCGGTCAATCATGATCAACTGGCCGTCTTCATCCAGAATGCCTTCGTCGCCTGTATGGACCCACCCTTCCGCATCCAGGGTTTTGCGGGTGGCATCCTCGTTTTTGTAGTAGCCCTTGAAAACGATGGGCCCCTTGATCAGGATTTCCCCCACATCGGAAATCTTAAGTTCCACTTCCGGCATGGGGGAGCCGACAGTATTCAATTTTACGCTTTCATTGCGGTGTCCCACCGCCAGACCGGTGACCTCGGTCTGTCCGTACAACTGCTTGATGTTGATGCCAAGGGCCATGAAAAAATTAAAAACCTCCGGCCCGATGGGTGCTCCGCCGGTGTAAACATTCCGCAAATTGGTCAGACCCAGATAATTCTTCAGGGAGCGGAAGAGCAGCAGGTAACAGGCTTTGTCAAGCAGGGTGTAAAGGACTCCTGGGCTGATCCTTTTCAGTCGGAATTCAGCCATCCGGTAGCCGACGGGCATGCAGTGTTTGTAAAGGAAGCGCTTGATCCATGCCGCATCCTGGATTTTGACCTGGATGTCGGAACACATCTTTTCCCAGTGGCGGGGAGGAGCCAACAACAAGTGAGGACCAATGTCCCGAATGTCCAATGATACGGTTTCCACTTTTTCCGGAAAATTAATGGTTACGCCCTTGTACAGGTTCCATGCTACGGCAGTGGCCTGTTCGCCCACCCAGGGCAAGGGCAGGAAAGAGACGTGGTAGTCGGTCGGAAAGGCCGGGTCCACCTGATCGAAATTTTCGATCATCCGAACCATGTTGCGGTGGGTGAGCATTACTCCCTTGGGCATGCCCGTCGTCCCCGAAGTATAAAGGATCATGGCCACGTCCTCTTCGGTAACCTGATCCAGGAGCCGTTCAAAAAGCCCGGGATCTTTCCCGTCCGCCTCCCGACCCATCTCAATGACCTGTTTGAAGGGGATGAACAGCGGGTGGTCGTAACTGCGCATCCCTTTCAGGTCATCCACGATGACTTTTTTTACAATGGAGATCTCATCGATCATGTTCAGGATCTTGTCGGTTTGTTCCTGATCTTCCACCATAATAAAAACGGAATCGGAATGGTTGATTATATACTGCACCTGCTCCGGATGGCTGTCCGGATAGATGCCGACCACGGCTCCTCCCAACGCCTGGATGGCCAGTTCCGAATATAGCCACTCCGGGCGGTTGTCTCCAATAACCGAAAGCTTGTCGCCCGGTTCATAGCCCAGAGCTAAAAGGCCCAAGGCCACATGTCGAACCCGTTCGTAATATTCCTGCCAGGAAACGGACTGCCAGATTCCGAATTCCTTCTCGCGCAGGGCAACTTTATCCT
>JAABQB010000069.1 GCA_011391695.1 Desulfobacteraceae bacterium
ATTATTTTTTTGTCAATATTTTTTACATCGAAAGATTAGTGAAGTGATATGGTTATAATGAACATTTTCTTCTTGAAAACATTGGTACCCCCGGCAGGAATCGGACCTGCGGCCAACGGATTAGGAATCCGTTGCTCTATCCACTGAGCTACGGGGGCATTTTACGAAAGCTTTGTCATGAATCCGGATAGCGAATAACAGATAGAATATCAAAATTCAAGTGGTAAAATACGATATTAAGGCATCAGTCAAGGGAATCGTCCTCTTCATTATATTTATTTTGTTCCTGATTCCCAAGTTTGTTGCCATATCCAACTTGTTTGTGTTAATATGACAATTATAAGGATTTTCTCTAAAAGAATTGGTTATATTATAAGGATTCAAGGTTTAAATCTGCCTGGGGCGGAAAGGATTCCGGTGCCGGAAAACGAGGGTTTTCCAGCCAAAGGTTCCACCAGTCATTATAACGGCCGGTTTTACCGCAGAGAGCTTCAAAAAGATGGAAAGAGAAAGAATAACATTAAGCTTAAACTTTTAAGGAGGCAAAAAAATGAGTGAAAATCAGCGGGTTAAAAATGTATTTGGATATGTCTTTATGTTTGCAGTCATTCTGTTGCTGTTTGCCGGGTGTTCTACCGTGAAAACGGATGAAAAAGATTCTTTTTCAAGCCCATCTTTCTTTAAAGAAAAAAAAGAGGGACCTTTATATTACGATTTCGGAGATGTTCTTATTCCGAGGGAATTTAAAATAGACAAGAATTCTTCTTTTGTTTACACTTCGCCAGGCTTTTCAGCAGGTGTTCTTGCATTGAGCGGGAGGGTTGAAGTGAGTTCTCTATGCACTTTTTTTGAAGAAAACATGATTAAAGACAACTGGAAACTTGTTGTTTCTTTCAAGTCGTTAAGGACTTTAATGTTGTTTCAAAAAGAAAACAGATGGTGTGTTATCAATATAACTGACGGCCAGATTTCAACCGATTTGGAAATATGGGTTGCACCGACTGTAACAGAAGGCGCGCGTGGATTCCTGAAGTAGGCATGAGGCGGGAGGCATAAGGCTTGAGGCATTTGAAAGATAAAAATATTGTACTTGGAGTAAGCGGTGGGATTGCTGCGTACAAAGGCGCCGAGCTCTTGAGGCTTATTAAAAAGGAGGAGGCTGTCGCAAGGGTCATTATGACCGCAAATGCAACTTCTTTTGTCGGGCCGCTTACATTTGAGGCGCTTTCCGGCAATCCTGTATGTACCTCCCTTTTTGAAAAGGGCGGGAACGCTTCCATAAGGCATATCGAATGGGCCAAAGAAGCTGATGCCGTTGTTGTTGCTCCAGCCACAGCAAATATTATCGGAAAAATCGCATGCGGAATAGCAGATGATGCCCTGAGCACATTTCTCCTTGCCGTAAAATCTCCTGTCCTGATTTGCCCGTCAATGAATACAAACATGTATGAAAAAGTATCGGTTAAGAGGAACATCGATATTCTGAAAAAAGACGGATATTTGATTGTGGAGCCGGATGCGGGTGAACTTGCGTGCGGAACAACGGGGCAAGGAAGGCTTCCCGAGCCGGAAAATATACTCGACAGGCTTGTTTCCTGTCTTACTCCGAAAGATTATAAAGGGAAAAGAGTTCTGGTAACAGCCGGTTCGACGAGGGAACATTTTGACCCGGTACGATATATCGGCAACCCGTCGTCCGGCAAGATGGGTTATGCAGTTGCCAGGGCCGCGGAACACAGGGGGGCGGAAGTTCTCCTTGTTTCAGGGCCGACAAATCTGAAGCCGCCTGCAAATGTCAAAACTATAACAACAGAATCCGCGGAAGATATGGCCGCCGCTGTTTTTGATCACGTGAAGAATGCCGACATTGTAATCAAGGCCGCTGCTGTTTCCGATTACAGGCCGAAAGATGTCGCAAAACAGAAAATAAAAAAAGGCGAAGAAGAGACTCTGCTTGTCTTAAAGAAGAGTGAGGATATATTGCTCAAGCTCGGCAAAAATAAGGAGAGCCGGATTCTTGTGGGATTTGCGGCAGAGACCGAAAACCTCGAAAATAATGCCAGAGAAAAACTGATTAAGAAAAACCTTGATATGATTGTCGCGAATCTTCTTGATGGAAAATATTCCGGTTTCGGGACCGAAACAAACAAAGTTACATTGTTTTTCAGAAACGGCGATAAAGAGGTCTTGCCGCTGATGGACAAGGAATCGGTTGCGCATATTCTTCTTGACCGGATTCTGGAAATAAATGCCGGAAACTCTCTTGAAAGGAACTTATAAAAATGGTCAGGGCCGGAACATCTTTCGGCAAAGCCGGGCAGGATCATGCGCCGGTTGATATTCTCGAAAAAACCTCCGATACGCTCAGATATATGGCTGAAGCCGGATGCACCGGTTTTGACTGTTCGGAGAAAACCATCGGCATCGTAAACAATCTGGACAGGAACCTTTCATCCGCTGTTGATGACTTGAAAGAATTGCGGAACCTGATTGGAGATTGTCAAAGATGCAAGCTCTGTAAGGAGCGCACCAATATTGTTTTCGGAACAGGAGATCCTGATGCGAAGCTTGTATTCGTTGGCGAAGGCCCCGGCCATGATGAAGATCAGAAGGGCGAGCCTTTTGTCGGAAAGGCCGGGCAGTTATTAACAAAGATAATTGAGGCTATGAATCTCACAAGGGAGAGGGTCTATATCTGCAATATAATAAAATGCCGACCGCCCGGCAACAGGAATCCGGCTCCGGATGAAATAAAGGCTTGTTTCCCTTTTCTGGAGAGGCAGCTCGATGCAATAAGACCTGATTTCATTTGCGCGCTTGGAACATTTGCCGCACAGACCCTCCTTGATTCTGATGAGCCTATTTCAAAGATGAGAGGGCGGCTTTACGATTACCGGGGAATGAAAGTTATGCCCACCTATCATCCGGCATATCTGTTGCGGAATCCCGAAAAAAAGCGGGATGTGTGGGAAGACATGAAAAAACTTATAAGCTTGATGAATACATGATGAATGGCTGATGAGGTAAATATGAAGACGGAAAAGAACCTGTGAAAATTGTAACCTCCGGAATATTAATGCTGGTTTTATCTGTTTTGATCCTGATGCCTGCGGGTGATGGATTTGCAAAACAGGCGGATGTATGCCTTGTAAGGGTTTCATCTGACATTAATCCGGGTGTTGCCGACTTTATGAAAAAAGCTGTTGAGTTCGCTTCGGAAAATAAATATTCCTGCATCGTCATAGAACTTGACACACCGGGCGGACTTTCGGAGTCGATGCGTGAAATTGTTATGGCTATACTTGCATCAAAGGTGCCTGTCGTGGTTTATGTGGCGCCGGGCGGAGCCAGGGCTGCTTCAGCCGGAGTAATAATTACCATGGCCGCGGATATTGCCGCGATGTCTCCGGGCACAAATATCGGGGCCGCTCATCCGGTGGGTTTAGGGGGAAAGGATGTTGGCGGGACAATGTCCGATAAAGTCACAAACGATATGGCAGCATATGCAAAAAGCATTGCCGGAAAACGGAATAAAAATGCCGACTGGGCTGAAAACGCGGTGCGGAAAAGTGTATCGATTACAGAGACTGAAGCACTGAAGGAGAACGTAATAGATCTCGTGGCAAAAGATCTTGATGACCTTCTGAAAAATATTAACGGGCGTACGATACAGGACAAAGGGGTGCTGGATCTTGATGATTACAAGATAACCGAATTCAGAGAGACTTTAAGGACCAAGATACTTAAAACAATAAGCAATCCCAATATAGCGTATATACTTATGATGATAGGGCTTGCCGGCCTTTATTTTGAACTGGCGCATCCGGGCGCTGTTTTTCCAGGTGTTGTCGGGGGAATCTCCCTGATTCTGGCTTTTTTTTCTTTCCAGACTCTTCCCGTAAATTATGCAGGCGTACTTCTTATTATTCTTGCAGTGATTTTTTTCATTCTCGAAATGAAAATAACCAGTTACGGCCTCTTAAGCGTTGCCGGAGTAGTTTCATTTCTGCTCGGTTCTCTTATGCTATTTGACGGATCGGTTCCGGGGGTTAAGGTTTCGCTTGGTGTATTGCTTCCGACATTCATATTCATATCCGCCTTTTTCGTATCGGTATCAGCCCTTGTTTTTAAATCCCAGATTTCAAAATCAAGAAGCGGGGCGGAAGGTCTTATCGGGGAGACCGGGATCGTTAAAAATGATATAATGCCGGAAGGCAAAGTATTCGTCCACGGGGAACTCTGGAAGGCAGTATCAAAAAATCCGATACGGGCTGGAACAAAGGTCAGAGTCGTCAAGGTCGAGGGTCTTGTTGTTGAAGTCGAACAGATTTAACAGCTTTGCGCGCGTAAAGAGAAGGCGCGTTTTAAATAAGACAAAATAAAATAAGGAGAACAATATGTTATCGTTTGTTGCCATAATAATCATTCTTGTTTTTTTTCTCTCAACTTCAATAAGAGTTTTAAATGAGTATGAAAGAGGTGTAATATTCCGGCTCGGCCGGGTGATAAATGCAAAGGGGCCGGGCCTTATTATTCTTATCCCGATAATTGACAAAATGGTAAAAGTGAGCCTTCGACTCATTGTGGTAGATGTCGATCCCCAGGATGTCATAACCAGGGACAATGTATCAGTCAAGGTCAATGCCGTTATCTATTTCAGGGTGGTTGATACCGTCAAGGCGGTTGTTGAAGTTGAAAATTACCAGTATGCCATGACACAGCTGGCTCAGACGACGTTAAGGAGCATCTGCGGACAGGCCGAACTTGATGAGCTTCTTTCCGCAAGGGAGAAGATTAATTCCCAGCTCCAGGAGATTCTTGATTCCCATACCGATCAGTGGGGAATCAAGGTAGCGACAGTAGAGCTGAAGCATATTGACCTTCCGCAGGAGATGCAAAGAGCAATGGCAAAGCAGGCTGAAGCTGAAAGGGAACGCCGGGCAAAGATTATCAATGCCGAAGGCGAGCAGCAGGCAGCTGCTAAACTGGCCGAGGCTGCGCAAATTATTGAATCTCATCCCATGGCCCTGCAACTGAGATACCTGCAGACAATGAGAGAAATGTCGGCCGAACAGAATACGACAACCATTTTCCCGGTTCCGCTTGACATGTTCAAGCCTTTTTTGAATCTGGCGAACGCCATTGATAAGGTGGCATCTAAGGAATAGGGTTGAAGGGGAAAGGACGTGAATCGTGAATCGGGCAACGAATCACGATTCACGAACGACGAATCACGAAATCAAATAGTTTAGATTGTGATTATTATTCAATTATATTATTAGAATGGGCGGAGGCATGAGCTTCCGCTTGTGCTTTTTAAAAGGAGACTTTTGAAGAACATCCAATTTTGTCCAAGTTCAAGGAAGGCGAAAATTTTAACCGCAGCAATATATTGAAATATTTCGAGGATTGAAATTTGAGCCTGACGCAGAAATCGGGCAAAAGAGGGTGTTATGCAAAGGTCTCACATGGACTGTGAAAGGAGATTATATTACAATGGGCAGCAAAAAAAAGGCAGCTAAAGAAAAACCGCTTGATAAGATGACGGCCAAGGAATTGAGAGAGCTTGCAAAGGAGATTCCGGGCATTTCCGGCGCTCATGGAATGAATAAACCTGAGCTTATAAGTGAAATCAAAAAGGCAAGGGGTATCGTGGAGGCTCCTTTAAAAAAGACCGATTCTTCCATCCGGGAACTTAAGATAAAAATGAAAGACCTGAAAGCGAAACGAGACGCCGCTTTGGAGTCGGATAATATCAAAACGTCATTGATTTACAAGCGTCGCATATTAAAGCTTAAGAAAAAAACAAGAAGATAGCCCTTGAATACAATGATCGATTCGGCATCATTAGCCTTTGATATTGACGGTGTCTTTGCCGACACCATGACATTGTTTATCGATATAGCGCAGGAAGAATATAAGATCGATAATCTGCGTTATGAAGATATTTCACGCTATTATCTTGAGGAATGTATTGATCTTAATCCGGAAATAATCGGGGAAATAATTACCAAGATACTGGATGGGAAACATAATGCTCCCTTAAAGCCTATCGACGGATCGGCACAGGTTCTGACAAGGCTCGGGAGAAGCGGCCGCCTGTTGTTTGTAACTGCGAGACCCTATCCCGGACCTATTCATGACTGGATACTTAAGACCTTACACCTTGATTCAGAATCGGTGGAAGTGATAGCTACAGGCTCTTTTGAGGCAAAAGCTGACGTTCTTTTAGAAAAAAATATTTCGTTTTTTGTAGAGGACAGGCTGGAAACATGTTTTGCCTTGAAAGAGAAAGGTATTACGCCAGTTCTTTTCAGACAGCCATGGAACAGAAAGAAACACCCCTTTGTGGAAGTCGGCAACTGGGAAGAACTCGAAGCAATTATTGATTTCAGGTGAAGGCCTTTGTGATGGGCAAGCATTCCATACAGAACATGATAGAATCGTTTATCGAAACACTTGCTTCCGAAAAAGGTTATTCGGACAACACGTGCCGCGCCTACATGAATGACCTTGCAGAGTTTGCTTCTTATGCCAGGCAAGGGAGGCTCACGGATAATGAAATTGATGAAGAAAAAGAACGGGATGATAACTTGTTCATGGTTGAAGATATAGATCACCTGATGATAAGGGGACACCTCGGCTTTTTGCATAAAAGAAACAAGAAGAAGTCGATTGCGCGCAAGCTTTCCGCGCTCCGTTCCTTTTTAAGATATCTCGTCAGGCTTGGCGTTATAACCGATAACCCGGCAGATTTAATACTGACACCAAAACAGGATAAGAACATTCCAGCTTATCTTACTGTGGATGAGATGTTTCACCTCCTTGATTCGATAAAGTTGGATTCTCTTGCGGGTTTTCGCAACAGGGCTATTTTTGAGACAATGTATTCATCAGGAATCCGTGTTTCTGAGCTTGCAGGACTGAACATAGCGGATGTCGATTTTGGAGGGCGCGTCATAAGGGTTTTGGGAAAAGGCGGAAAAGAAAGGATTGTACCTGTCGGCGACAAGGCAGTTCGTGCTGTCAGGGCTTACATGGAGAAACTGAGAGGAGAGGGCGTTTTATTGAATGAAACCGGGCCGCTGTTCCTGAATAAGAGCAAGGGGCGTCTGACAACGAGATCTATCGCAAGGATACTTGAAAAATTTGTGAGGGAGTTTTGCATTTCTGTCCCTGTCTCACCGCATGCGCTCAGGCACTCGTTTGCGACTCACATGCTTGATGCGGGCGCAGATCTGAGGGTTGTCCAGGAGCTTCTTGGGCATAAAAGCCTTTCAACGACCCAGAGGTATACCCATGTCAGCATAGACAGGCTGATGGAAACGTACGACAAGGCTCATCCCAGAAAATAATTCAGGGAGGGAGTGAAGGGAAAAAAACTATGGACTTTCATGGGACGACAATTCTTGCGGTAAGACACAGGGGAAAGGTTGCGGTTGCCGGCGACGGCCAGGTCACCATGAACAATACTGTTGTAAAGCATACCGCAAAAAAAGTCAGAAGGATATATAACGATACGATAATTGTCGGATTCGCTGGAGCTACTGCCGACGCATTGAACCTGTCGGAAAGGCTTGAAGGAAAGCTTGAGCGCTATAACGGCAACCTGACGCGCAGCGCTGTTGAGCTTGCCAAGGACTGGCGCACGGACAAGTATTTAAGACGTCTTGAAGCGCTCATGATAGCTGTTGACAGTTCAAGAATGTTTCTAGTTTCCGGCAACGGAGATGTCATAGAACCTGATGAAGGCGTTATCGGAATCGGATCAGGAGGCGTCGGGGCCCAGGCTGCGGCCATGGCTCTGATTAAATATTCGGATCTTGGGGCAAGGGATATAGTGGAAGAAGCAATGAAAATTGCCTCATCCCTCTGCGTGTTTACAAATGACAGAATAACTATAGAAGAACTATAAAGATATGGACAGCTTAAAACCGTCGGAAACAGTTAAGGAGCTCGATAAGTATATAATCGGTCAGGACAAGGCCAAGAGATCTGTTGCAATAGCCTTGAGAAACAGATGGCGCAGGCAGCAGGTGCCTGAAGATCTCAGGGATGAAATTGCTCCGAAGAATATAATACTCATAGGCCCGACAGGTGTCGGAAAGACAGAGATAGCGAGGAGATTGTCGAAGCTTACCGATTCGCCTTTCAACAAGGTTGAGGCTTCCAAGTTTACCGAAGTCGGATATGTGGGGCGTGATGTCGAATCCATGGTAAGGGACCTTGTTGAATTAACAGTAAACGCGGTCAGGTCGAAAGAACAGGAGGATGTGAAGGAGAAAGCTTTCGGGCTTGCCGAGGAGAGGATGCTCGATATCCTGCTCCCGAAATCGGGCAACCGGCAGGCCGATAAAAGAGATGAATCATCCGAAACCGGATTGGAGCTTGTAACTTCTGAAACCGATGAGCCGTCCTCAACAAGAAGTAAGCTGCGTGCCATGCTTCGTGACGGAAAACTTGATAACAGGATTGTTGATCTTGAAGTTTCAGAAAGACAGATGCCTGTTGTAGAGGTTTTTTCCACCCTTGGAATGGAAGAGATGGGAATAAATTTTAAAGAGATGATCGGCGGGCTTATGCCCAAGTCCACGAGGAAGCGGAAGGTAAATGTTTCTGAAGGTATGGAAATACTGGCCCAGGAAGAATCTCAGAGACTTGTGGACATGGACAAGGTTGTCAAAACCGCGATAGCAAAAGTTGAGCAGTCGGGTATTATTTTTATTGATGAAATAGACAAGATCGTCGGGAAAGACGGTGGAACCGGTCCCGATATTTCACGGGAAGGCGTTCAAAGAGATCTGCTTCCCATTGTTGAAGGGAGCGTCGTTTCAACAAAGTATGGTTCTGTCAGGACGGATCACATTCTTTTCATCGCTTCGGGAGCGTTTCATTCGGTTAAGCCATCGGATCTTATTCCTGAACTCCAGGGACGTTTCCCGATAAGAGTTGAGCTTAATTCCCTCGGGCAGAAAGAATTTGTAAGAATTCTGACCGAACCGAAAAACGCCCTGCTTATCCAGTACACTGCCATGCTGAAAACGGAAGGCGTTGATGTTACATTTGAACCGAGTGCCACCGAGGAGATTGCAAGAATAGCCGAAGAAGTTAACAGCCACACTGAAAATATAGGAGCAAGAAGACTTCATACGATAATGGAATGCCTTCTTGAAGATATACTTTTTGATGCGCCGGATATGAAAGGTGAAGAAGTGGTAATTAATGCGGGGGCTGTATTGAACAAATTAAAGGATATTAAAGACAACGAAGACCTGAGCAGGTATATACTATAGGGATTAGGGTGCAAGGGGTCGAGGATTCGAGGGTTCAAGGGGATAAAAAACAGAATATCGAACATCGAATATCGAACTTCAATAAACGAGTCACGAACGACGAAGTACTTAGTCCGGTATTCGATA
>JAABQB010000006.1 GCA_011391695.1 Desulfobacteraceae bacterium
GGTTGCAGCGCTAATGGAAGAGTATGGTTACGATCCTTCGGAAGGGCTTATAATAAGAAGAATCATATCAAGAAGCGACAGGCACAGAATATATATTAACGGGAAACTTTCAACTATTCAGATTTTAGAATCCGTCACCGAAAATCTTGCCAGTATTTCAGGGCAGCATGTGCACCAGGGATTGCTTAGGGATGAGCAGCATCTTTTAATCCTGGATCAGTTCGGGGGATTGATGCCTTTGCGGAATGAAGCCGGGAAGCTTTTCAATGAGATAGTTCCCCTGGTAAAAAGACTGAAAGAGCTGAATTCGACAAAAGACCGGCAGGCCGAACAGATCGACTTTCTTTCATTCCAGAAAAAAGAGATATCGGAAGCATCGGTCATATCAGGAGAGGATGCCGAGCTCGAAAGGTTGAGGACAAGGCTTAAGAATACAGAGGCCATTTACGAGGCTGTGGGAAACAGCATCGAAGAACTTTACAGCGCGCAGGATTCTATTGTTGAAAGACTGGGAATTGTCCGGAAAAATCTTACCAAAGCAGGCCAGATAGATGCCGAGCTTTCTTCCCGGGCAGAAGCTGTTTCGGTGGCCGCCTATCATATCGAAGATATAACGAATGAATTAAGAACCTACCTTTTAAAAATAGAAACCGATGAAAAAGAACTTGAAGCTGTTGAAGCGCGCCTTGATTTACTGAACAAGCTTAAGCGAAAACACGGAGGTTCAATTGAAGCGATTTTGGAAAAACTGGAATCGATTGAGAATGAACTTTCCGGCATCGAAAATCTTTCAGAAACAATAGCCGGGACACAAAAACAACTCGGCAGCCTCCATAAAAAACTTGCCTTCGTTGCAAACGAGCTTTCTTTAAAAAGAAAAGAATGCGCGAAACAGCTTGCTGTAAAAGTGGAAGAAGAGCTGGCGACACTTAAAATGTCCAGCACAATATTTGAAGTTTCCATGCAGACTGTCCCGGCTCCCGGAGATGCTGATCCCTTCCTTGTTGTTGACGGTAATGCGGCAGGTGAAACAGGTATTGACAGGGCGGAATTTTTAATTGCCCCGAACGTCGGGGAGGCTCTTAAACCTCTGTCTGCAATCGCCTCAGGAGGTGAGCTTTCAAGGGTTGTTCTGTCATTGAAAGCCCTTCTTGCCGGTTCCGGATCGGTTGAGACTATAGTTTTTGACGAGGTTGACGCCGGTATAGGAGGAGGGGTGGCTGAAGTTGTCGGCAGAAAAATGGCTTCCCTTTCCCGGCATCACCAGATAATATGTATTACGCATCTTCCCCAGATTGCCAGATTCGGTGATCATCATTTCAGAATTTCGAAACAAGTATCAGGGGGAAGGACAAAAACAATTATTGCCCCATTGGCCGAAAATGAACGAATAGAAGAAATAGCAAGAATGCTCGGGGGCGAGGAAATCACCCGGGCAACAATCGCTCACGCACGTGAGATGCTTGAAAGCAGATGATAAATCCTTATAGCATTCCACCTTTGTTGACCTTGTGCTGTTTTCTCGGTTTAGCCGCCTTGACCGTTATACGCGGCAGGAAAACAGAGGCCAATTTTCTTTTCTTCATTCTCTGCTTTTTAGGATCACTCCTTTATATAGATATATTCCTTGTTCTGAATGTAGAATCAGAAGCAACCGCGCTTTTTATCAGCCGCGCCGATCATTTTCTGATAGTTTACCTTTTCCCCGTGTACATTCATTTTTTCCATTCGTATCTGAACATCAATAACCGCAGATGGCTTACAGTTTTTGCCTATGCCGGCGCTTTCGTTCTCATGTGCATAACTCCAACGCCATTATATATAGAATCAATGCACAGCTATTATTTCGGCTACTTTGCGAAAGGCGGGAAGCTCTACCCGTTATTCGGCCTGGGGAGCCTGCTTGTGAACATATACGTACTAATAATACTGTATGCCGCGATTATGAAAGAAAAAAGCAGTATCAGGAAAAATAAGCTGAAATATGTTTTTACCGGATTTGGATTTATGGGTCTAATGAACGGGCTGAATGCCCTGCCCATACTAGGTTATCCTGTTTATCCGCCTGGCAATTTAAGTTTTATCCCTCTTATTTTATTTGCTATCGGGCTTTTTAAATACGATCTTCTTTATATGGGAACCATCGTAGAAAAGGGCCTCGTTTATTCTCTCCTGACAGCTTCTCTCACCGGAATTTACGCTCTGATTGTCATATTGGCAGACAAGATTTTTAAAGGTTTCTATATTACCGGTTCGGTTTATCTGCCTGTAATCTTTTTCTTTATAATCACCTTTATTTTCGGACCGTTGAAAACGCAGATTCAGAAGGTGGTCGACAGGCTCTTTTTTAAAGAGAAGTACAATTATCAACAGACAATTAAACATGTGAGCCTGATGATAGCCTCTGTGCTTGATTTTAAGGAAATTGGCAGACTGATTACAGATACCGTCATGAATTCCATCAGGGTAGATAGCTGCGCCCTGTATCTGCAAAACCCGGAAGGTTCAGGGTTTACTATTTCATCAGCCAAAGGGAGCCATATATTTTCAGAAAAGGAGTCTTTTATTGCAAATGATTCACCCTTTGTCGAGCTCATGGCAAAATGCCGGAGGCCTCTTATCAGAAAAAAGCTCATGGAACGATCCGGGGATGAAGAAATACAAAAAGTGCTTTCTTTAATGGATGCTATGAATATTGAAATAGCATTACCGATGATTTTCAAGGAATCTTTAAATGGTTTTATTATTCTTGGAGAGAAGCTCTCCGGAGGACTTTACCTCAGTGAAGATATAGATCTGCTGGAAACCCTTTCCATGCAAAGCGCACTTGCTGTTCAGAACACCATATCTTACAAGGTCATTGACGATTTTAATAAAAATCTTGAAGAAAAAATTGAAGAAAGAACACGCGATCTGAAAAACGCCCTTTTTGAAAAAGAAAGGGCTCAGGAACAATTAATAAGGGCTCAGAGCCTTGCGGCTATTGGCCAGCTTGTTGCTGGTGTTGCACATGAAATTAACAATCCTCTTTCAAGCAGTACAAGCCTTGTTCAGTCCACAGTAGAAGATCTTGAAAAATGGGACAGGGAAACTCCTCCTGACCAGAATCTAATTGACGACATGAAATTTGCAATAAAGGAGCTCGGAAGAGCAAAGGGGGTTGTTGCGAGCCTTCTTGGCCTTTCGAGGCAAAGCCAGAGCCAGTTTGAGACAATCAACATGAACAATGCTGTTAAGGATGCTTTAAGAATTCTCAACAGCAAAATAAAGCAGAGCAATGTTGAAATTGACGGAAATTATGATCAAAACCTTCCGGAGATCAAGGGAAATTTCGCAAATTTAGGCCAGGTGTTTCTTAATATAATATTGAATGCCTTTCAGGCAGTTGGCGAAGAAAGAGGCAGGATTATTATTACAACATATTACGACAAGATGCGAAAACAGGCTGTTTTTGAATGCAAAGATAACGGTCCCGGAGTTCCCGACTCAATTCGTCAGGATATTTTCAAACCTTTTTTTACGACAAAGGATGTCGGAAAAGGAACAGGGCTCGGTCTTTTTTTATGCCATGAGATAGTAAGCAGGCATGGCGGGAATATAGATATTGAAAATCAGGAAGACGGAGGCGCGAAGTTTATTGTAAAGCTTCCAATATGAAAATAGAAACATTTATAAAAAAGGCGCATATAAAAGCTCCTGTTGAGGAGGTATTCAAATGGCACGCAAGGCCGGGGGCTCTCGAAAGGCTGAGCCCGCCCTGGGATCCCGTCCTTGTTATTGAAAGAAAAGGAGGAATTGAAAACGGCGCGAGAGTAGTGCTTGGAATGAAGGCAGGACCTTTTCCCTTCAGATGGATCGCCGAGCACAAGGACTACGAAGAAAATCGTATTTTCAGAGACAGGCAGGTAAGAGGCCCTTTTTCCCACTGGGAGCATACCCACAGTTTTGAGCCTGACGGTAATGAAGGCTCTTTCTTTGAAGACCGCATCGATTATGCGCTCCCTTTTTACCCGTTCGGGAAACTGCTCGGAGGCGCGTCTGTTGAGGCAAAACTCGAAAGAATATTCAAATACCGCCATGCAATAACAACAGAAGATATAATTATTCATCTTTCAAGAAAAGACATAAAGAGACCGATGAAGATACTTATAACCGGTGCAAGCGGTCTCCTGGGCTCCGCGCTGATCCCTTTTTTTACGACCGGCGGTCACATTGTACATATCCTTGTGAGGAGAACCCCTGTTCCGGAAAAAGGTGAGGCTTTCTGGGATCCTGAGAAAAATGAGATCGATACTTCGGTTTTTGACGGAGCAGACGCGGTCATTCATCTTGCAGGCGAGCATATTGGCGAAGGCCGGTGGACTGATGAGAAGAAGAGAAGAATAATCGAAAGCCGCACAAAAGGAACGACGCTCATAGCAGAAGCAATATCCCGGCTTTCATCCCCTCCTCCAGTGCTGATATGCGCTTCAGCTATAGGATACTATGGAAACCGTGGAGATAAAATTCTTTCAGAAGATGATTCACCCGGAGATGATTTTATTTCAAAAGTATGCAGCGAGTGGGAAAAATCGGCGCAGGCTGCAGTTGATAAAGGGATAAGAACGGTGTTCATGCGGATTGGAATTGCCTTAAGTCCTGCCGGAGGGGCTCTTTCGAGACTGCTTCTTCCTTTCACGGCGGGTCTCGGCGGCAAAATTGCGTCCGGGTCTCAATATATGAGCTGGGTCGGGATAGATGATGTTATCGGCTCTTTTTTTCATGTGCTTGCGGATAATAAAATTGCGGGGCCTGTAAATGTCGTATCTCCAAATTCGGCAACAAACCTTGAGTTCACAAAGGCTCTCGGAAAGGTTCTTTCGAGACCTGTCATATTTTCAATTCCCGCTGCGGCAATAAATCTTGCTTTCGGAGAGATGGGAAGAGAAGTCCTTCTTTCAAGCACAAGGGTTGTGCCGCAAAAGCTGGTCAACTCAGGATACATATTCCGCAATCCCGATCTGTCCGGTGCGCTCTCTCATTTACTTGGAAAATAGAAGGGAAGAATCGAAAAGAAAATGACGGGCAAATTGAAAGCAAACCTTATTTTTTTAATGACGCTTGCACTTTTCTTCGGTTTTCTGCACCTTTTTACCCCGGACGAAAAAGCTTTCAACTTTGAGAGGCTGCATATTTTCCTGTTTAATCTGTGCAGCGGCGGGACAGTAATCCTTTATTATACCGAGAAAAGTGAGCATCTTACAAAAAAGGCATTAATCTTTTCCCTGCTTGCGATGTGTTATGCATTATGCGCTTTTTTAAAGTTTTTTTTTGTTTCGATGTTTATCGCCCTTCTTCTTGCAGGCATCGTGGAGTCTGTCAGGATCAGCAGATTTTCTGTGTTTCCATACGATTTTTTCAGGCCGGCGCCTGTTTCCGAAAAGTTTCACCATGCATCACTTTTATGTCTTTCAATGGGGCTTGTAATATCTGCAATAGTGATTGCCAACAATGAATATTTCAGGATAGTCTCGTTTCCGAAGCTCAAACTCGACACGTTTTTTCTCGGTTTTTCATTTCCTCTTTCCCTTATCACGATGTCCGTCATGTTTTCACTGATGAAGGAAGATTTTAGAAATGTTATACGGATTCTTAAAGATGCCGGATTCTGGACCATAAATCTCGGCGTTATAATCTTTTTTCTGTTTATCATGTTTGAACGGCTGGATTTTCAGCTTATTATAACATCCATCCTTTTTTGTTCGGTTGTTATGATTTTTATTCTTTTTGAAAAGCTTGGAATAAAGACGCAGCAGAAAAACTTTCTGACATCAGGAATGGTTTTTCTTCTTTTTACAGCTGTGACAGGGATACTCTATATTATTCTGGAATTTCATCCTGATTACAACCCTGAGAAATTGAAACTTCTTTTGAGGGTTCATGCGTTTGCGTCTCTTTATGGATGGAATTTAAGCGGGCTTGCGGTCATATGCAGGTATGATGATTTTCCGATAATGCTCGACTCAAAATGGATTATAACCATTCACTGGATTACTGTAGTAATTCTTGCGCCATTGGGGTACTACTTCAAGCCTTTCGCCGTGTCTGCCGTAGTCATTTACATGTTGATGCTCTACATGATCCTTTTTAGTAAAGGCTCCTCCGGCGCAAGTATGTTAAATCACGGACGACCGGATGCCAAGGGGGTAAGGCGTCCGGTCGAAACATTAAATCCGTGATGGAGGGGTTTCTCTTTAGAAATTCGATGTCCGATATTCGATATATTACCGGCCGCAGGGTCCACCCTGGCATCCCCCGCCCATTCCGCCGCGCATCCCGAAGCCTCTTGCCAGATTCGGGTTAATCTTTTTCATCTTTATCATGTGATCAAGCCGTTTCTGATCAAATTTTGATTCGAGTTCGGAAATCTCCTTCTGAAGATTTGCGGCTTTTCCCGCATCGATATTCTTTTTGGCAAGCTCGCTGTTTAATTCGAGCTCTTTGGCGTAAATATCCTGCCTCAGCTCTTCGGTTGCCTTAAAAAATTCTTCACGCTGGTCGTTTATTTTCTTTGCTTCATCTTCTGACAGATTTCCCATCATGTGTCCGGAACCGGCGCCATATCCGCCGCCTCTGACACCCGGGCACTCTCCTCCTCCCGGTCCGTATCCCATCATTCCTCTGCCTGCATAAGCCGTAACGCTTAAAGCAACAACTGCCGCTATTGCCAATATTACCAAAATTCCTTTTTTCATAATGCCTCCTTAGTTATTTGTTATTAATTATTTATTGAGATTGTCGTTAATCATTTTAATCTCATCCTCTATTGCTGTTCTGTTAATGCAACTGGTATGCCAAAACTTGTAAAACACCTGATAATGAAGCATAACACACTTAATATACATGATATATTTAGTTTTTCTATTTGATGCTTAATATTCAGAAAGAGTCTGTGGTGGATATATTGTATTCAGTCTGGACAGAGGAAAAAGCATCAACCGGATATAAAATACTCGTTTCATAACCTTTCAATTCCATCTTATTTCCGGGTTTCGGTTGCTTGAAAAATAAAAGGTTATCTGGTATCAACAAAATCGGACAATCCAAAATACCATCGTTCGGACATCGGACATAGTATTTTTAAATTCGATATACTATATTCGATATTCTTTATTATATTTTCCATACTCTGTCGGGAGGAGTAAAAGAATGAGTGTTGATATAAGTGTTAAGATAGGTGGAGAAGCGGGACAGGGCATCCAGACGGTCGGTGATATTCTGGCGCGCGTATGCTTGAAATGCGGCCTGTATCTTATGGCAATAAATGATTTTGAATCGAGAATAAGAGGCGGCCATAGTTTTTTCCAGATACGGATAAGCGATAAACCGGTCAATGCCCCTAATCACGGGATCAATCTTCTTTTGGCGCTTGATAAAAAAAGCTTCGATCTGCACGAGAAAGAGCTGGTTAAGGGCGGTATTTCTCTGATGGAAGGAGTTGACACTCCTGCAAAAAAAAATGTTATAGCAATTCCGTTTCTTGAGCTTGCAAAAGAAAGCGGCGGAAAAATCACTTCAAATATTGTTGCGGCAGGAGCATGCCTTGCCCTCCTTGGCGCCCCTTTCGGGGTTATCCGTGAAGTTATTACGGAAGGCTTTGCTTCAAAAGGAAAAGACATTGTTGAAAAAAATCTTAATGCCGCAAATGCCGGATATGAAGCTGCCGGGAAAATTTCATATAAATTCGCGTTCAAGTGGAAAGTTTCCAGGCCAAGAGGTATCCTTATTGATGGATCCAGGGCCATAGCTCTTGGCGCACTTGCCGCAGATTGCCGTTTTGCTTCCTTTTATCCCATGTCTCCGGCAACCGGCATAATGGCTCATCTCGCATCCGCTGCAAATGAGTTTCCTCTCGTGGTTGAACAGGCTGAGGATGAGATTTCGGCAGTAAACATGATTATCGGAGCGTCATTTGCCGGAGCAAGGGCGATGACCGCCACATCGGGCGGCGGATTTTGCCTTATGACAGAAGGGCTTGGTTTATCAGGCATTACTGAAACTCCGATTGTAATAGTGAATGCGCAGAGGCCCGGGCCTGCTACAGGCATGGCGACCAGAACCGCCCAGGCTGATCTTCTGTTTATAATCAACGCCTCACAGGATGAATTCCCAAGATTTGTTTTTGCCCCCGGATCGCCGGCTGAAGCTTTTGAAACAACCTCAAGGGCTTTTCATCTTTCAGATAAATACCAGGTTCCGGCAATCATACTTGTAGACCAGTACCTGAATGATTCTCTCTTTATCGCCGAAAAGGCTTTAAAAGCGCCGGGGAAAGTAAAAAGATTTATTGTCAGTGATAATGATCTGAAAAAACCTGCGGAATATAAAAGATATGCCTTAACAAATTCAGGAATTTCTCCGAGAGCCATTCCCTGCAACGGCAGAGCAATAGTAATGGTATCCGGAAATGAGCACAAAGAGGACGGACATTCGAGCGAGTCGGCACAGACCAGGATTGAGATGGTGAATAAAAGAAATGCCAAAGTTGTTAAAATGCTTTTCGAAATTAATCCGCCTGAAACATATTTTCCCGGATCAAAAATTCTTCTTGCGGGCTGGGGATCTGCAAAGGGAGCTATAAGAGAGGCTGTTGATATGCTGAGGAAAGATGGGATTGATGCCGGATGTGTCAATTTTAACGATTTATGGCCTTTCCCTGCGGCTGCGACAGAGAAGGCATTTCTGACATGTGAAAAATTTTACATGGTGGAGCAGAACAGCACGGTACAGCTTGGCAGGCTGATTAAGGAGCAGACAGCCCTGTCGTATTCAGGCGCTGTTTTAAAATATGACGGAAGGCCCTTTTATCCGGTAGAGATAGCAGACGGAATAAAAAAATATATGAGGTAACTATGGTCAGCATAAAAGATTACGATTCGGATATTGAGAACACTTGGTGCCCTGGGTGCGGCAATTTTGGAATTCTTGCTGCCATGAAGGATGCCCTTGCAGCACAGGGGATTCCTCCTGAAAAAATTCTGATAATTTCAGGGATAGGACAGGCGGCCAAGACACCCCATTACCTTAAATGCAATCTTTTTCATGCTCTGCATGGAAGAGCGCTTCCCCTTGCGACAGGAGCCAAGATTGCAAATCACGAACTTACCATACTCGTCAATTCCGGCGATGGTGACTGTTACGGGGAAGGCGGAAATCATTTCATGCACGCAGTCAGGCGCAACATCGACCTCACTGTTCTGGTGCATGACAACAAAGTTTATGGGCTTACAAAAGGCCAGGCTTCCCCTACTTCAGATGAAGGGATGATCACCAAAATACAGAGCGACGGTGTTTTAAGCGAAACATTTAATCCGCTTTCAGTTGCTCTTGCGCTTGGGGCCGGATTTGTGGCAAGGGGCTTTTCGGGGAAAGCCGAACACCTAAGCAAAATTATTCAGGAAGGAATAAAGCACAAAGGATTCAGTCTTGTCGATATACTTCAACCCTGCGTATCTTTTAACAATATCAATACGTTCGACTGGTACAGAAAGCGGGTTTATGCTCTGTCTGAAGAAGGATATATCCCTAATGATTTCAACAAGGCAATGGATCTTTCAAAGATGTGGGGAGATAAAATCCCCATAGGTATTCTTTATCAGAAAGAAAAGCCGTCTTATACGGATAAGATCAAAAAACTTAAAGAAAGCACACTCATATCTGGAGAATATTCGCAGAAAAAGGTTCAGAACGCGATTCATAGCCTTTAAAACAGGATCACCTCCAAAAGAGTTGGTGATCCAGGATTCAAGGAGTTCTGCCATACTGATTGGCGGACCTTCGGCAGGGTTCAAGGATTCCAGTGACCGAAAAAGCTAATGCATTCTCCTAAATAAAATGATATATTGACACGGCGCCAAAGAGCTGTTATCTTACGAACCAATAAACGCTGTTCCCGGATTAAAACGATTAAAAATTATAATGATTAAATTGTAAGCCCCGGAATACATCCGGGGCTTTTTTTATTTTCAGGAACACACAACGAAAGGAATACAATGAGTTTCAATAAATTTAATTTTCATCCGCATGTTGCGGCAGGCGCCAGGGCGGCAGGTTATGTTGCGCCGACACCGATACAGGAGCAGGCGATTCCGCCTGTAATGTCGGGGTGCGATGTAATGGGTCTGGCCCAGACCGGTACAGGCAAAACAGCCGTATATGCGTTACCTATTCTTCACAGGCTTATTTCCGGCGGGCGCGGAAAAGTCCGGGCGCTTGTAATCGCCCCTACCCGTGAACTTGCGGAACAGATAAACGAGGCCATCAATACCCTGGGACGTCAGACAGGCATCCGCAGTATCAGCATATATGGAGGAGTCGGGATTAACCCGCAAATGCAAAAGCTTAAGAAGGGCGTCGAAATTGTGGTTGCCTGCCCGGGAAGACTTCTTGACCACATAGACCGGAGGACAATTAATCTTTCCGGGCTTGAAGTCCTGGTCATAGACGAAGCAGACCAGATGTTCGATATGGGATTTATGCCGTCAATCAGACAGATAATCAAACATGTTCCGCGCAAGCGGCAGACCCTTCTTTTTTCGGCTACAATGCCGGATGAGATAAAGAAGCTGGCCCGCGAGTTGCTGCATGATCCGGTCACGATTAAAGTGGGTAAAACCGCTCCGCCGGTTATGATAAGCCACGCTCTCTATCCGGTGGAACAGCATCTCAAAACGGCAATGCTGCTCGAATTGCTTCACCGCACAGATACGAAGTCAGTGCTCGTGTTCACACGGACAAAACATCGCGCAAAGCGGCTTGGAGAACAACTGGTAAAAGCCGGTTTCAGAACCGCTTCATTGCAGGGGAATCTATCCCAGAACAAGCGGCAGGCTGCCATGGAAGGTTTCCGTGACGGTACCTATCAGATTCTGGTGGCAACTGATATTGCCGCACGCGGAATCGACGTGAACCGGATATCACATGTCATAAACTACGATATCTCCGACACACCGGAGGCGTATATCCACCGTATAGGCAGAACAGGCCGGGCCGAGAAAAGCGGAGACGCGTTCACTCTTGTTACAAGAGATGATACGGCGACTGTGCGGGCAATCGAGAAGATTCTCGGAAGCCCGCTTAAGCGCAATACAATAGACGGCTTCAACTACAGCCTTCCGGCTCCCCGGAAAGACGCTGAGTATGCGCGCATGCCGGCATATGCGCCACGAAACAGAAGATCATGCCGCACCCGTTCCTCCCGACTTTCCAATTCTTAAATTCTGAATGAGTGAATTGCCCCGCCGACATCTGCGGGGCAATTCATTATCTTGACAAATTAGCATGTTATGCTATTCATGCCTTATCCGTCATTTTGATGACCTTCAAAAACTCATATTGAGGCCTTCTCTAAAATCAAAGAAGAGGATGTTTATGGCCAAAGAAAGTTCGCAGAGCCTTGAAAATCGCCTGTTGGCAAGCGAAAGCAGACTCAGGAGTATTTTCCTGGCTGCGCCGGTCGGAATCGGTGTGGTAGTTGATCGCATAATAAAAGATGCCAACGACCGTCTCTGCGATATGACCGGCTACAGCCGTGAGGAGCTTGTGGGACAAAGCGCCAGGATGCTTTACCCTACCGATGAGGAATACAACTATGTCGGGAGTGAAAAATACCGACAGATTACGGAAAAAGGCACCGGTTCTGTGGAGACCCGCTGGACCCGTAAAGACGGTACAATTATTGACGTACTGCTAAGTTCCACGCCCTTTAATCCTGTTGATCTTTCAGCCGGAGTCACTTTCACAGCACTCGATATCACCGAGCGCAAACGAGCAGAAAAAAATCTGCGCGAGAGCGAGGGCAGATACCGGCTCATTGCGGAAAAGATGAGCGATATCATATGGACAATGGATCTTGCCTTGCGTACAACGTATGTCAGTCCGTCGGTAGAAAAAGTACTCGGTTTCACGCCGGAAGAAAGAATGTCTCAGAACCCGGCAGACCAGGTAACTCCGGAATCGTTTGTTCGCGCGACCGAAATCCTCGCAAAAGAGCTCGGCTATGATCCTGAGCCCGGCATATATCCAGACAGAACCGTAAAAATGGATATCGAATATTATCATAAAAACGGATCCACAATATGGTGTGAAAATATCGTCGGGGCGCTCATGGATGATAAAGGAATAATAACAGGTATTCATGGCGTATCACGGGACATCACGGAAAGAAAACGTGTGGAAGAAGCTCTGCAGCGTGAAAAAGAGCGGTTTCATAATCTCATTCATAATGCGCCCTTCGGAATGATAGTTATTGATAAAAATGGAAATTTTACTTATGCGAACCCCAAGTTTACGGAAATCTTCGGCTATGACCTTTTGGATGTTCCCGACGGGAAAAGATGGTTTGAGCTGGCATATCCTGATTCGAAATACAGAAATCAGGTCTTATCAGCCTGGATTGAGGATTTAAAGGAATACAAACCGGGCGAAAAAAGACCTCGGATCTTTGAGGTCACCTGCAAAGACAGTTCCCGGAAGATCATTCATTTCATTCCGGTAAGTCTGAAAACCGGCGAAAATCTTGTTGCCTGCGAGGATATCACAGATAGAATAGCACTGGAAGATCAGCTTCGCCAGGCTCAGAAGATGGAGTCTGTGGGTCGTCTCGCAGGAGGAGTAGCACATGATTTCAACAATATGCTTCAGGCGATCATGGGATATGCGGAACTGGCCATGATGAAGATTCAGGAGGGCGGAGCTCCCGGTGCAGACCTGGTCCAGATAAGTCAGGCCGCACAGCGCGCCGCTGACTTGACCAGGCAATTGCTGGCTTTTGCACGCAGGCAGCCGGTGAGCCCCAGAGTGATGGACTTGAATAAAACGGTGGCAAGTATGCTTGGAATACTTAACCGGATTATCGGCGAGGACATCGAACTGGTATGGAAGCCGGGGTTTAACCCATGGCCGGTAAAGATAGACCCGGCTCAGATCGACCAGATCCTGGCCAATCTTCTGGTTAATTCCAGGGATGCCATCTCAGGGGTGGGGAGGGTTACCATTGAAACGGGAAACGCGGTGCTCGATGAATCTTATTGCCGGGTTAATCCGGGCTTTGTGCCCGGAGAATATGCCCTGCTGGCTGTCAGCGATACAGGATCCGGAATGGACAAGGAGACTGTTTCACACATCTTCGAGCCGTTTTTCACAACCAAGGAGATCGGCAAAGGCACCGGCTTAGGGCTGGCCATGGTCTATGGCATCGTAAAACAAAACAGAGGCTTTATTAATGTTCACAGCGAGCCACGCAACGGCACGACTTTTAAAATATATCTGCCCTGGTGTTGTGAGGCTGAGGCGGAAACTGAAAATATTGTGCAGGAAGAGATAACTCCCGGTGGTACCGAGACCGTAATGGTAGTTGAGGATGAAAAAATGCTCCTTGAATTTGTTGGTACAATCCTGGAAGAGCAAGGCTACAAGGTTCTATCGGCGGAAACTCCGGCAGATGCGCTGAAAATTGCGCGTGAATATAAAAATCCGATTCATCTGCTGATTACAGACGTAGTGATGCCCGAAATGAACGGCCGGGAGGTCAAAGAGGCGGTTACGCATCTATGTCCGAATATCAAGACAATTTACATGTCCGGATACACGGCTGATGTTATCGCCCTCAAGGGGATAATCGAAGAAGGCACGGCATTCCTGCAAAAACCGTTTACGATCAATTCGTTGGCCTTAAAAGTCAGAGAGGTGCTCGATGGGTGAATCAACCGCATAGGGGTTTGCAGACGCTGGAATACCTTCTGCCACAGACTTTCCCATTCCTATCAGGATCTTGCCATGCAGGAAGCTGAGAAATAATACAGAAAGTTTCGTTATGAAACATATTGATGTCGATAATATTGAAAGCATGCCTTCCGGTATGCTTAAAGAAGGAAAAGTTTTTTCTTTCAAGTGCCACAGCGGGCTTGCCTGCTTCAACAAATGCTGCCGGAACTTAAATCTTTTTCTGTATCCCTACGATGTATTGAGGCTAAGAAAAAAACTGGAAATATCTTCAGATGATTTTCTGGATAAATATACGGATGTCATTATGCGTCCTTCCGGATTTTTCCCGGAAGTGCTGCTTCGCATGTCTGATAATCCTGAAAAAACATGCCCTTTTTTGACTGAAACAGGGTGTTCTGTTTATTCGGACCGCCCTGACACATGCAGGACATTCCCTGTTGAACAGGGTATTTATTATGATGTTAAAAAGGGATCCGCCTCTCCTGTATATTTTTTCAGACCCCCTGATTTTTGTCTTGGTCAGAACGAAAGCAGGCAATGGACAACAGAATCATGGGCAAAAGATCAGGATGCGACATTACATAATAAAATGACAGCCATGTGGGCCGGGATTGTAAACCTGTTTCAAAACAATCCCTGGGGAGATGAAGGACAGGAAGGACCAAAGGCAAAAATGGCTTTTATGGCGGCATATAACCTCGACAGGTTCCGTGATTTTATATTTGCGAGTACTTTTTTGAAGCGTTACAAAATAAAACAGGAAATAATGACAAAGATAAGACATAATGACGCGGAACTGCTGAAGTTCGGCTTTGCCTGGATCAAATATTTCCTGTGGGGTATAGAGACGAATAACTTCCGTCCAAGATAAGGCTTCGCATTAAAGTCATCAAAAAATCATTCTTGAAGCCGGCCTTCTTTCCGGGATATATTCATGAGAAATCTTCCCATCGTTCCATTCTTTTGAAACATACAGATTGCAGTAACAGCTCCCGTATTCCTGTACATCCTGAATTCTGTAAATGCAGGGACAGATCATATCTTCGTCGTTTTTTCTTTTTCCGGATGCCAGCCTGCACGGACATGCCATATAACCATATCGCTCCTTGTTATAACAAAGAGCTTCAAGCAGTTCCATTACTCTTTCTTTTTCATTGTTGAAATAATAGCCCTTCGGTTCCTGAACTTTTCTCAATATTTCATAAAGTGCTTTGGCCTCCATTATATACCCAGCGCCTCCTTGATCTCTTTTTCTTTATAACCGACGATTACCTTATCGCCTATTATGACTGTAGGAAAGGAGCAGTTAGGATTAAACTTCTTCACTTCCTCAAGGATTGCAGCCCTTTCTTCTCCCTGCAAAAGATCTACATCAACAAAATCGTATTGCACTGTGCACTCGTTGAGGAGTTTCTTTGTGGATTTGCAGTGACTGCATGTGCTGAGTGAAAATATCTTGACCGGTGCCATGTTAGTATCCTTTCATAAAGTTTGACGGCTTCAAAGATGTTAAATATTATATTCCTTGCATTTATTCAACCGAAATTTTACGCTTATATCTTTAATCCCTCTTCCCTCGTGCCTCACGCCTTATGCCTCATGCCTCACGCCTCAATATCACAAAGCACAGCAAGCATATTTGGAAAAGAAGCGGGATGAAAAGTGTCTCCAGATAAAATCGCTTCAATGTTTTTTTCCGCGACTTTTGCAAAATCGATCCTGCCCGTTATTCCTGACAGACGCAAAAGATTCCGGATTGCAACAGAGCCGGGGGATGGGATTACGCTGTCCGAATCATCTTTTATCCTCAATATAAGGTTTTTATCATGTTCAGGACTTGTCATGTAAAAGCCACCGTTTTCTGCATCATAGAATAATCTCAAATGCTCTTCCGAAAGTAAAACGGCAGCTTCAAGCCATTTTGATCCGGAATCGGAAACATAAAGGTCGATAAGCCCTGAAATAAAAAATGCGTAATCGCTTCCCATTCCAAAAATATTTTTTTCCCCGTCCCGCCATCTTCTGAAGAGTCTTCCAGTCTTTTTGTCATATAGATCAGACAATATGAATTCTGCCGCGTTTTTTGCCGCTTCGAGATACTTCTTGTCGCCAAGAACCTGATATGCCTTGCAAAGGGCCGATATCATAAGACCGTTCCAGGATGTGAGTATCTTGTCGTCAAGATGCGGCCTTATTCTTTTTCTTCGTGCATGATACAATCTGTTTGTTGATTCATTTATGATTTGGGAGATTTTTTCTTTTGAAAGGTTAAATTTTGCTGCCGTCTCTTCAATGGTGTGTCTCGCATAAAGAATGTTTTTCCCTTCAAAATATCCGTGTGGGTCGTGTTCTGCGTTTCCTCCGAGTAACACACCAAAATGGAATGAAAATATTTCTGCCGCGTCAACTCCCAGAATGTCATCCAACTCTTTTCGGCTCCAGACATAAAAAGCCCCTTCAATCTTTTCCTGTTCTTCTCCAGGGCTTATTTGAACCGGTTTACCAGGAAGACTGTCCGCATCTTCAGCCGAATAGAAGCCTCCCATCGGGTTTGTCATGTCACGAAGAACATAATCTGCTGTTTCTCCGGCAATTTTTATAAAATAATTATCGGATGTTATTTGATAAGCCTCAAGATATGTCGTGATTAGCTGGGCATTGTCATACAACATTTTTTCAAAATGCGGAATATGCCATTTTTCATCGGTTGAATATCTGTGGAATCCCCCGCCGATTTGGTCATAAATACCGCCTCTTGCCATTGCCTTCAAAGTAAAGTCTGCCATTTGAAGAGCCTTTTTGGCGGAAGCCGCGTTTCCTGCTTTTTTGCCGTATGAATAATAAGCAAGAAGAAAATTCAATATTGAGGGGGATGGAAACTTCGGAGCCTTCCCAAATCCGCCTGACTTTCCATCAAATACTGACGCATAATATTCGAAGGCTTTCTCCAGATGAACATTCCTGTTTTGAGTTGAAGCAGTAATGTTATGTCCGGGTGAAAGATTATTTCTCACTGCCTCGGTAATCGAATCGGCGGAGCTGATTATTTTCCCATAAGTAACTGGGTCATTCCATGCAATTGTGATTTTATTCAGAAGGTCGGCCCAGGAGGTAATACCGAACTTTGATCTGCCCGGAAAATAAGTACCTCCGAAAAAAGGTTTTAGTTTCGGTGTTAAAAATAGATTCAGGGGCCATCCGGCTGAACCTGTAAGCGCTGTTACGGCGCTTATATAAATCCGATCAATATCCGGCCTTTCTTCCCTGTCAACTTTTATACAGATGAAGTTTTTATTCATTATTAATGCAACTGCAGGATCCGTGAAGGATTCCTTTTCCATTACATGGCACCAGTGACATGTTGAATAACCTATTGATAATAAAACCGGTTTATTTTCTTTTTCCGCCCTGGCAAACGCCTCTTCGCCCCATGGGTACCAGTCAACCGGATTATACGCATGCTGCATAAGATATGGACTCTTCTCATTAATCAGATGGTTGGGAATTATATTCATATCAATATCCTCAAGGCGCTATTCATTTTCATAGTTTCGGGTTTGACAATAATAATGCTGTGCTTACTTTAATTGATAATAATTCCTATTTAGGAATTGTCCAATTATCTGTTCGAATAAATATCAATCTTTCCACGAAGGGAGGAACTAAATGGAAAAAGAAGAATCAAGTTCTAAAAAATCAATAAATCCCAAGGATGTTACAATTTGTGAAGCCACGGCAAGAATGCTTGAAAAAGCTAAAAAAGACGGCGTTGAAACGGCTTTCGACAGGGCTTTAAACATGAAGGCATGCCCTATAGGCGCCGACTCTGCTTGCTGCAAGCATTGCGCAATGGGGCCATGCAGGCTTAACTCAAAAGATCCGTACGGGAAAGTAGGAGTATGCGGAGCAACGATAGATACAATCATGGCGAGAAATTTCGCCCGCATGGTTGCTTCTGGAGCCGCATGCCATAATGACCACGGAATGGCGATGCTCGCTCTTTTCAGAGAAGTCGCAAACGGAACCAACGAAGATTATAAAATCAAGGATCCGCATAAGCTTGCAGAGGTTGCCCGCTCGGTTGGCATTGAAGTTGAAGGACGAAGCACACAAGAGATAGCATTGGATTTGTATAAGGAACTCGAAAGGACATATACACAGGTTGAAGGCGAGATTCCTTTTGCGAAAAGGGTGCCCGAAAAAACTCTTGAGACATGGCGCAAGCACGGAATAGTCCCGAGAGGAGCCATGCGTGAAATTATGGAGCTTATGAACAGGACACACATGGGGGTTGATCAGCATTATGAAAACCTCACAAAGCAGTGCAGCAGGACTGCGCTTGCGGACGGCTGGGGCGGATCGATGGTTGCAACCGAAATCTGCGACATCCTGTTTGGAACGCCAACTCCGGTGAGCGCTGAAGTAAACATGGGCGTTTTGAAGGAGAACGAGGTCAATATTATTGTTCACGGTCACGAACCTAATCTTTTTGAGTCGATGCTGGTCTCGGTCAACGAACCGTCTCTTGTAACAGCTGCGAAAGATGCGGGCGCTAAGGGCATTAATCTTGTCGGAATGTGCTGTTCCGGAGCTGAAATGCTTTCCCGTCACGGAATTCCTCATGCAGGAAACTTCATGTCAACGGAAGCTATCCTTGTAACGGGAGCTGTTGACGCAATGGCCGTTGATATCCAGTGCATCAAGCAGGGCCTTGTCAAAGTCGCCGAATGCTATGATACGTATCTTTTTACAACCAATCCGCGATGCCATATCGAAGGCGCACCGCATATCGAATTTAATGAACATGATCCGAGAGCCTGCACAGATGAAATCGTTATAAAGGCGATTACAAGGTTTAAAAACCGTAAGGCTCCCATTGATATTCCGAAGATAAAGAATATCGGAATTCACGGTTTTTCGCATGAGTACATCAATTACATGCTGGGAGGCACTTTCAGGGGAAGCTATACTCCTTTGAATGACAATATAATAAACGGACGAATACGCGGAGTCGCCGGTGTAGTCGGCTGCACCAATCCGAGGGTACGGCAGGACTGGGTGCACGTCGAACTTGTTAAAGAACTGATTAAAAACGATGTCCTGGTGCTTCAGACCGGATGTTCCCAGATTTCGCTGGCAAAAGCCGGACTCTATACTCCTGAAGCTGCCTGTTTTGCAGGACCCGGTTTAAGGGAAGTCTGCGAAACTGTCGGCATGCCTCCAGTCCTTGGAATGGGATCATGTGTGGACAACAGCCGGATTCTGGTTGCCGCATCCCAGATGGTCAAGGAAGGCGGCCTTGGAAACAGCATAGCGGACCTTCCTGTGGCAGGAGCTGCACCCGAATGGATGAGCGAAAAGGCGATTTGTATCGGGCAATACTTTGTCGCTTCGGGCGTTTATACGGTCTTTGGAGTGACCTTCCCGATAATAGAAAACACAAAGTTTCATAAGCTTCTGTTTGAGGGACTTGAACAGCAGGGATTCGGGAAATGGGGATTTACTCCTGATCCTTACGAAATGGCAAAAATGATGATTGCCCATATCGACAAGAAAAGAAGCGCTCTCGGCCTTGACAAGGGAAAAGAGAGGGTGCTTGTGGATATGGCCGCCCGGAGAGAGATGTCCGCCGCGGCATAAAAAAAAGGGTTCAAAGGGCCAAGGATTCGATGATTCAGGTGATCGGGCCAAAACAGCATTTGCTAACTCCGTTCTTTACTGCGGAGTTAGCAAACAATATTATTTTTATCCCACAATCAATTCATCCAGCGAACGCTTGGGAACGTGATGCACGCCGTTTTCATCCCTCCAGTACTTTATGTCGCCGTTTGGGCCAAGAGGTTTAATAACGACAATCTCTTTCGGTTTCCCTATCGCAACAACAAGCAGTATTTCATATTGATCAGGTATGTTAAGATCCCTTCTGAGAGAATCCTTGCTTATGGAGCCTATTATGCATCCGCCAAGTTCTTTCTCTGCGGCTCCGAGAAGAATGCTCTGTACGGCGATACCCGGATCATATCCGAAAGCGTCTTTCAGCCGTTTGTCTCCCAGCACAATGATATAAGCCGCAGGTCTTTCTCCTTCAACCGGCCCCGGCCAGTTTTTCAGATACGCGGCCCATGCCAGATTCCGGAATATCAGTTCATTCTTTTCAGGCTCGGATGAAAGAATATATTTCAAAGGCTGGATATTTGCTCCGGAAGCAGAGAGCCTTGCCATGCGTCTCAAACTGTGATAGCTGTTTCACCTCAAAAAATTGAACCGTTATGTATTTCGTGTCGTTTATGTTTAAGAAGTTGAACAAGGAGCAACTTGAAAACAAAACACTGGATCGCCTTCATCACACTTGGCCTTATCTGGAGTTCGTCTTTTCTCTGGATCAAAATAGGCGTTCAGGAGATCGGTCCCACATCGCTGGTTGCATTTAGGGTGTTATTTGGTGCACTTACGGCAGGTGCTATTGCACTCTATCTAAAATCGGAATGGCCGACTGATTTAAAGACCCTGGCCAACTTTGCCATAATCGGACCCACCAGCCTTGCCATTCCCATCTTCCTCATCTCTTGGGGCGAGCAAACCATCGATTCAGCAGTAGCGTCTGTTCTGAATGCCACAGTCCCGCTGTTCACAATAGTCATTTCACACTTATGGCTTCAGGATGACAAAATGACTCCTCAAAAAGTGACCGGCCTGCTCATCGGCTTCGCAGGCATCCTGATCCTTTTCAGCAGGGACCTGCTCGCCAGCAGACACACCAATGTTCTCGGTCAGCTTGCAGTCGTACTCGCATCTCTTTTCTATGCGGGCAGCGCGGTCTTCACACGCAAGGTAACCGCGCATGTGCAAGGCATGTCACGCAATGCGCTTCCACTCATCACTGCCACCTTCTTCGTGTGGATCATCGGCCCAATCTCAGGAAAACCAATTTTGATTCCAGCCCTTCCGATTACGTGGGTCGCCGTCTTTTGGCTCGGCGTATTCGGCTCAGGCTTTGCCATGCTCATGTTTTATTATCTACTGCATGAGATCGGTCCAACGCGAACATCACTCGTCACATATATATTTCCCGTTGGAGGCGTCATCCTCGGCGTACTCTTTCTCGGTGAACAACTTTACTGGCAGCTGCTCGCTGGCTCTGCGCTTATCCTCGCAAGTCTTTTCGTGGTAAATTACAAACCTAAAAAGTTATGAACCACATCATTTCAAGCCGGAATTATCCAAACCACCTTCATTCTCTTTCTTGGTATGATCCGATTCCCAGCGTTTATCGAGATAATACAAAACAGGAACAGTCATTCTGGAAAAGAGCAGCGACGCCACTTCCCCGGCCATAAGAGAGATGGCAAGACCCTGGAAAATCGGATCAAAGAGTATGACGGAAGCTCCTACCACCACGGCAGCGGCAGTAAGCATCATGGGCCTGAAGCGCACGGCACCTGCGTCAATCACGGCGAGATCAAGAGGCATTCCCTGTGCAACTCGGAGTTCAATAAAATCGACAAGTATAATCGAATTTCTCACAACGATCCCGGCTCCCGCTATAAAGCCTATCATCGATGTCGCGGTAAAAAAGGCGCCCATCAGCCAGTGAGCAGGGAGTATTCCTATAAGGGAAAAAGGGATTGCCGCCATTATCACAAGCGGGGTTGAAAAGGAATGGAACCAGCCTACGACGAGCACGAATATCAGAACAAGAACCACTCCGAATGCTATTCCAAGATCCCTGAAGACCTCGTAGGTTATATGCCATTCACCGTCCCATTTTATTGAAAACCTGCGCTCTGTTTCAGGAACTGCCGAAGTGTGCTGGATAATTTTATAGCCTTCGGGGATGGTTATTGAATCAATTTTTTTTCTCATCTCAAGAATGGCATAAACAGGGCTTTCCTTTTCTCCGGCAACATCGCCGGTAACATAAACAACCGGCATGAGGTTTTTGTGGTATATGCTCCTGTCCATATCGGTTCTGCCTGCTTTTACCAGGCTGGAAAGAGGTATGAGGCTGCCGTCTTTCCGGGAAATCTTTATTGCTTCAAGTTTTTCAATTCCAGCGCGCTCTGAAAGAGGCATTTTCAAAAAGATAGGGACATCCTCTTTTTCGCGAGGCTGATGAAGCAGCCCGGCCTGTCTCCCCGATAGTGCGAGTTCCAGAGTACCTGTTATCTGAGTAAGGCTTATACCGTGAAGGGCCGCCTTCTCCTTATCAACAGCCAGGTTATATCTCGGCTGATTTTCTTCCATGTACCAGTCAACATCCACCACGCCGGGAGTCTCTTCGAATATTTTCTTTACATTTTCGGCAAGTTGTCGCTGGCGGCTGTAATCGGGACCGTATATTTCTGCAATAAGAGTTGAAAGAACAGGCGGACCGGGAGGCACTTCAGCAACTTTTATCCTGGCATTATACTTTTCGGCAATTTTTTGCAACGGCGGACGTACGCGCTTTGCTATTTCATGACTCTGGTCTTTTCGCCGCCCCTTTCCCGCAAGATTCACCTGGATGTCAGCCACGTTAGGCCCCCTGCGTAAAAAATAATGGCGCACGAGGCCGTTGAAATTGAAGGGACCGGCAGTTCCCGCGTAGATTTCATAATCGACAACTTCATTCACTGTTTTAATGTAATCTCCCATTTCAACGGCTGCCGACAGAGTCGTTTCAAGAGTTGAATATTCGGGCATGTCTATTATTATCTGGAATTCACTCTTGTTGTCGAACGGAAGCATCTTGACGTGAACTTTTTCTATCAATACGAGAGCGCAGGAAGCTAATAGCAGAGCAGCAACTATAATTATAAAAGCCGTACGCCAGAATGGTTTTGTAATCAGGGGGGTCATGACCCGGCGATAAAGTTGCGTGCTCCAACCCTCTTTTTCATGGCCTTCCTCTTTATTCTCCGTATGTTTGATAAGCCTGACGGATGCCCATGGGGTCACAATAAACGCCACAAGAAGCGAAAAAATCATCGCGGCAGAAGCACCAACCGGGATCGGGCGCATATAGGGTCCCATGAGGCCGCCCACAAAGGCCATTGGAAGTATCGCTGCTATAACGGTAAAAGTTGCAAGTATGGTCGGATTCCCGACTTCATCGACAGCTTCTATTGCAACTTTATGCTTCGGGCGACCCTTATTTTCAGGAAGCCTGTAGTGGCGGACTATGTTTTCAACAATAACTATGGCGTCATCAACGAGAATTCCGATTGAAAATATGAGGGCGAAAAGAGTTATCCGGTTTAAGGTATAGCCGTAAAGGAAGAATACGGACAGAGTCAAGGCCAGAGTAACAGGAATGGCAAGGGCAACGATACCTGATTCCCGCCGGCCGAGAGTAAACCAGATGAGTATTGACACTGAAACGATGGCAATAAGCATGTGCAAAAGGAGTTCATCCGATTTTTCTTTTGACGTCTCACCATAGTGCCTTGTTATGGCCATGTTTATGTTGTCGGGGATAATCGTTCCCTTTGCATCTTCTATTCTTGCAAGGACCCTGTTTGCGACTGTTATGGCATTTGTACCTTTCCTTTTTGCCAGAGTAAGGGTGACGGCCGGCCTTATGCCTTCGGGCAGGGCACCGCCTGAAATCTTTTTTTCTTGTGCGGCGGGACCCGTTCCAAAAAAGACGTACTGGTCGGGTTCAACCGGTCCGTCCGAAACAGAAGCTACATCCTGGAGAAATACCGGTCTTCCATCATGAACAGATACCACGATCCTTTTTACATCTTCAGCGTCTTTAAGGAATCCGCCGGTATGAACAATAACCTGACCTTCCTGTGACGGGTAAGATCCCGGATCAGATTCCTTGTTGGCGGCGCATACCATGGAGTAAACAAGTTCAGGATCAAGACCGAAAGCTGAAAGCCTTACAGGATCGATACTTACTTGAACCTGACGGCGTTCTCCACCGATCATGGTCGTTATGGATACGTTATCTTCGCGTTTTGCAATGTTTTCAACTTCTGCGGCAACACGCCTTAACGTATAATGATCAGCATCTTTTCCCCAGAAAGTCAAAGCAAGAATAGGCACATCGTCTATGTAACGGGGTTTGACAAGCGGAGGAGAGACGGAGCACGGGATTCTGTCCATGTTTGCCATTAGCTTTGACTGAAGCCGGACAATAGCCCCTTCTTCGTCCTGCCCGACAAAAAAACGGACAATAGCCATAGACATGCCTGGACTTGATGTTGAGTATATGTATTCTACACCGGGAATTTCCCATAAAAGCTTTTCCATGGGGGAGGTAACGCGCTCTTCCACCTCTTTTGCGCTTGCACCCGGCATGGCAACGAAGATATCAATCATGGGAACTATGATCTGGGGCTCTTCTTCCCTCGGCAGCGCAATAACAGATGCTATTCCCAGAAGGATAGACGCGATAATTATTAGAGGGGTCAGCTTTGATTCAATGAAAAAATCGGCAATTTTTCCTGCCACGCCGGTTTTAAGATTCATGGTGACATCTCCACGCTCATTCCGTCAGCCGTATTCGGCGGCGGATCCGGCAAGTAGAGGTCTCCAGGCTTTAAGCCGGAAAGAATTTCCACTGATTTGTCAAATGACTTGCCGGTGCGGATAATCCTGTAACGGGCTTTTTTGTCATCATCAATAACATATATTCCTGTTAACTGGCCCTGGTTTACCAAAGCTGAAGAAGGAATCAAAAGCATTCTAACTTCTTCTGAAGGAATCTGAACCCTGGCATACATTCCGGTGTGAATATCGTCTTGCATTTTAAAATTAATCTTGACTAAAAAAGAACGGGTTTTGCTGTCAGCTGCCGTTACTAAAGCGCTGATCACTCCTTCAAGAGCAAGATCATTAGCGGCCTGGATGATGATATTAACTTTTTTACCGGTACCGGCATTTTGCACGTGCCTTTCCGGAACAACCAGTTCAATGTAATATCCTTCTCTTCCTTCAATGCCGAGCAAGGGGCTTCCCGGGGAAGCAAGATCTCCGGCTTCGATCATTTTGGCAGTGACCAGAGCGTCGTAGGGCGCAGTAATTATAGAATCCTTATTGAATGACTTCGCTGACGCGAGGTTGGCTTCGGCCTGTTTTATTCTGTGGCTTGCAGCCTGAACCATTGCTTCAGCCTGCGAGAGGGCGGCATCAGCCTGATTGTTCCGTGCTTCTACTTCTTCAAATTCCTGCCTGCTGATCGATTCATCTTTTAAAAGGTTTTGATAACGCCGGTATGTTGCGCCCGCAAGTTTTGCTGAGGCTCTGGCCGAATCGGCTCCTGCGAGAGCCGCTGTGTGCGCTCTGACTGCTTCCGCAGCAGCCTCTTCAGCCTGCTGCAATTGCGCCTCCACCTGGCTGTTATCGAGAAGAATGAGTATATCGCCCTTCTTCACGAAATCGCCTTCTTTTACATTTATCGCTTTTACTGCGGCCATCAGCTTGCTTGACAGGGTGCTTGAATCTGTCGCACGGACTGTTCCAATTGCTTCGTAGATAAGCGTCTGCTTTTCAATCCGCGCCTCCGAAATCAGGGTCTTTATATATCCGGGTATTTCCTCTTTTGAGTTGCCGGGTTCTATCTTCTCGCTGCAGCCTGAAAAAGCGATAATCAATAAATATATTATTAAAATTGACGCTGTTCTTTGAAGCATATCGTATTCCCCTCGGTTTTTTAACTTACATGTGTCCAGCTTTGGTTTCCGGACGGATACTAATTGAAATTTCTGAATATTGTAAGCATATTCGGGTGATGAATCTCCTCTTTCATATCAACCGTGTGGCAAATACTGCAGTTTTTATTTGCTCCTATGGGATAGCGGTTTTTCTGATACATGAGAGGCTGAAAATTAGCTCTTTCATCTCCGAATATGTTTGTAGCCGGATACTCTGCATGTGTTATTCCATGGCATGCCGGACACATGATTCCGGCCTCGTCTGAACGCATTTTGTATAGAGATTTAGTATCCCTGGTCCACATGTTTTGAGGCGACTGGTCCGTATCCGGAGGATTAAAACCGATATGACAGTTTAAACAGTCGGGCTGGTTTGCCCATGGCTTTCTTGGTTCAATCTGTGTAACAGAATCCGCCAGTCTTGGATAAAGATGTTTCATTAGCTTTTCAGCACTTTTTACACCCTTATTTTTTTCATATACCAGAAGACTTAAGGCATGATCTTCCATTTTCCCATGGCAGTTTGAGCACTCAAGACCGACATTGCTGTGAATGCCTCTGTAACTTTTTGAGAATCCGGATGAAGGATGGCAGTTGCTGCAGGGATCCGGATCATTTTTGGAGATATAATTGGCATGGAATCCATGTATGGATGCTGAAAGGTTTAGATGTTTTGCACTGGTGTCAGGGCTTGCCTGATCTTCGGAATGACATTTTGAGCACATTTGAGGATTCCCTGCCTGTGCAAGCTTTTCAAGATCAGTCCGGTTGGATCGGTCATGCGCCCTTACTATATCAAGGGCCGTTTCATCTGAAAGCCCGGTTACGCCGTTTTTTGCCCAGTTTCCGCCGTGGCATTTGCGGCATCCCATTTCGGTTGATGCCGGGACGGAAATTCCGGTTGAGCAGAGTATTCGCCCATATTGAACATCTTTTGCCTCGATGTATATAACAGGGAAAGGAATATATGCCCCGTCTTTTCTGTAGGGAACTACGGGGATATCGGCAGCTGAATATGCCATAATGTTTTCGTCATAATCCATTTTGCCTTCCGTTTTATTTCCCGACAAGCCCTCATTTTCTTTTATCTGGCGGCCGTAAAGAGCCTTTGAATGTTTCCAGAAATCGGTCTGCGAAGAGGGTGTGTCAAACCCATCCTCGATTCTGTAAGTCAATTCAATGTTGGCTGTAACAATTTCAGGTGATTTCCCCCTTTTTATGAGCTGGGCGTATATGGTTGTTCCCGGGTTGGATAAACCGAAAAAGCGGTTGTTGTCTAAAATAGAGTGCATTCCCTGACCTGTCCAGCCGAGTAAAACATATTGGTCTTTCGATGGATCAAAAGGAAATGTTTTTGTTTTAAGGGAGGGAATTGAATGCTCGGAAGGGATTTCATCCTTTCTGCCGTTTAGCTCCTTAACAATGTAGGCTGCAAGGGCCTTTACCTCTTTGCCGCTTCCCGGGAAAGGAGGCATATATTCATTTATCTTTCCCATGCCGGTCAACATTGACTCCATACCGTAAAGTGAATATTTTTTGGCCGCTTTACGTATGTCATTTACAGGGCCTCCGACTGAGTGGCAGGAGATGCACATAAACATGAAGATTTCCTTTCCTGCCATGAGTTGATTCTTGTCATCGATCTCTTTATTCATGGCCCATCGCGAATTTTTTAATATCCCGTTATTGCGTATGAAATCAATTTCTTTTACCGGAATAGAGTTGGAATAAATATCTCCGTATATTACATACGGTCTTCTTCCGGCTTCCCTGATCCATTCGAAAGAGCCCATATATAAAAGGCCCATTACAACAAGGCTGGAGGTTACAATAATTTTTAACGGAGAGGAAATGCGTACTGCCATCAGAACACCGCCTGCAAAGATAAGAGGCGAAAGAAATAAAAAGGCTTTTATAAATGGCGGGATTTCCGGTGAACTTTGCAGAATCATCAGTTTTTGGGGTTCGGGGAGGGAATTGATATACCATGATGCTGAAGCAATGAGAAAAATAAAAGGAATAATCAGCCATCTGGCGCAGTAGCTCTGTATTTTATTCCTCAAATCATTTTCCTTAATGACAGAAGAAGTAATAAAGCCGAAAAGCCCCGCAAGCATGAAAGCCATGAATGTCCTGAAAAAAAGAGACGGCCAGAAAGAGGGATTAAAAAAACCGTCCCAGAAGCTTTTGGTCGAAAGCCACTCCCCCGGAGTCAGCATGAATGTGACAATGCCATTGATTACAAAAAGCGAAAGCCATCCGAATACAAAATAAAGCCAGCCTACGGCAAGATGTTGCCTCCTGTTCATCTTCCCAAAGGTATAGTAATACACGAAAAGCGCAACAATCTCTCCAAGGAAAAAAACCCATTCCGTAGCGAAGCCGAAAACAAAATTATGTATCAGAATAGATGTGGCGGCAGGGTTTAAAAGAGAGATGGTAAACCATATGCCAACACCTGTAATTGCTCCGAAGACCATGGAGACAAGAAGAAAAAATCTGGTATGCTTTCTGGTATATTCGAGAATACCGAAAGAGTTTTCCCTGTAGCCTTTCATTTCAGTCAGGACAAGGAACAGTCCGCCGCCGACAGCGAAATGAGCAACATAAACATGAATAACCGCGATGAAGGCGATAAGAAAACCGCCCCCAAGGAAATCAAGCTCCCAGACAGGATAGTTGATTATATAATTGTACGGCATTGTTCTAAACTCACTAAAACGGCTTTGTAAAAAGTCATTCTCACACAAAGACCACGGAGGACACAAAGAAAAACCTGAATGTTTTCAATAGATTCTTCTTCGTGCCTTTGTGTCTTCGTGTGAACAATTGCTTTTTACCAGTTCATTAAGACGGCTTTACCTGCAGTGCACACCTGATAATATAAATGATAACAACTGTGCTGACAATCGTGGCCACCAAAAACATTATCATGGGAGAATACTGATAAATTGTTTTAAGTTTTTCGACGGCAAAGTAAGGTTTAAGATAAGCTGTTCTGACCATATCCCTTACGAGTACCATAAAAATTATACTGATTATTGTAGCCCAGGCCGCAGGCCACACTTTTTTTATAAAGCCGAAAACAAGCGCTGTAATACCGGCAAATAGACCTGCAAGGAAAACAGCAGAATGAACCATCTCTCTGCCAAGGAAAAGAAGCATTATGTCTCTTGGCAAACTGATTAAAAACCATATTCCGACACAAAACTGGACTATGGTAGCGTATATAAAATATTTCATGCCTCTGGTAATATTTATATCTGAATGACTGACGCCGTTTTTCTTTTTTCGTTGCCATGTAATTGCAGTAAAAAGACCGCTTACTGCAATGGATGCAATTACAAAGTGAAAAAACCGCGGGAAAAAAGTTGGTTCTGAAAGATTGAGAATTGTTCCTGACGGATTGGCAAAATATCGGACCCATGAGCCCGGGACAAGCATTAACGTCATGTTATTTGTAAAGAAAAAAGCTGTAACCAGTAGAAGCAAGGCCGATAACCCTGCGGCATACTTTCTGTTCAGGGCGAGGCGGTCGAAATTGAATTTATATATATATGCTGCATAATAGGCTGTTATAAGCAGAAAAATAACAGACAACCAGTAAACGGCCATAAGAATTGAGCTTGTATAAAAGAAGTTTCCATAAAGAACCTGCAAAAAGAGCAGAGGCGCCACACCGAAGTTAATTGTAAAGGCTATTATAAAAGTATTTTTTTGAGAAATCTCTTTTTCAAGACTAATAAGACTGCTCTCGGATTGGCGGTTAATCGCGCTGATAAATGCTATTATTGCAGACCCCAGCATGATATTCATCAGAAGTATATGGGCTGTAAAGGTTGTAATCAGCAGGACCTTGAACCATGCCCAGTGAACGGGTATTATGTCAGGGGCAGGGATAAGAGACGCGGTATTCATATAAACCAGTTCCTGTTATGATATCTTTTATGGAAAATTCGGTTAATTTGCCTTCAGCAAATATCTTTAACTTTGAGTCATCGTTTTTGATTGACGACAGCATGCTTTCTGCCTGAACAGGATCTATAGCACATATGGCCCAAGCTGCAAGACCGCGCAACATTGTATCCCGTGAACTGATAAAGGGGATGAGAAACGGCATGGAATCCTTAACAAGCTCAGGCCTTAAGCGGGCAATCCGACCGATACCCCATACAACTCCCTGCTGGAGAACTTCATTTTCAAGATAGTTTCCATTTTCATTGATAAAGGAGATTAAAATACGTGCATATTCATCTCCAAGTTTTTTGTTTCGTGCGATTATTTCGCCCATGGCTTCGGGTGAACCCCAGCCGATTCCTCCGGATTCGTCGTTTAAATTCCACATGAGGCGGCGCATTACAACACGTGCGGATTCGATATCTGCATCCGCAATAGAAGAAACCGTTTCCCCCATAGCGGTGACAGCCCGCCATTTAACCAGTTCATCGGTATTATAGAGACAGGAAAAAAGACAATTTACAACCTGTCTTCCGGGAAATTTAAGGATTCCCGAAAGCTGTTCATTAAAATCATTTCCGGACAGAATTTCAAAAACTCTTTTTTTTAAACTCCTTCCTCCGATTCGGTTGGTATCCATGCTTTTTCCGTCGTTCGTATATCGCACATCGAATTTCGCGATATTCGATATTGATACCTTCGTAAAAAGTCAGAAAATGACTTTTTACTTGGCGGGAAAGGGATTACCCTCTCCCGCCGCTTGAAGTAAATTCAAGCGGTTCCACCCACACCCCAGGCCGGGGCTTACTCGCCCTCGGCCTGATGATGGACTTTTTACGAGTCCATCAATATTGGATCATGCCCAGGAAATACAATCTGCAGGGCAGTTTTTAATGGCTTCATCTACATCCGTTTCGGAATAAGAGGGAAGCTCTGAAACTTCAATATACCCCGCACTGCTTAATTTGAAAACAGAAGGAGCAACCTCTATGCAGATGCCGCAAAGTATGCAGTCGCCAAGTTCAACAACCGGTGTTTTCATTCGCAGTTTTTATCCTGTTATTGCTTTTCCTATCCTCTTTCCCAGTTCGATACATGCTTCAATGGATTGATTATCCGGCACATATTGAACCTTCAAGCCGGGGTCGATGATTTCGATATTCATTGATTCAAGTTCATTTTTTATAAGATTCACCGATTCTCCGCTCCACCCGTATGAACCGAAAGCAGCCCCGATTTTATTTTTCGGCTTAAGTCCCTTCATGTATGTCAAAAAATCGCTGACTGTCGGAAACAGGCCGTTATTTAATGTGGGGGAGCCGACTATTATTGCCTTTGCATCCAGAACCTCGGTCATTATATCGCTGCGGTTACATTTTCTAAGATGCATCGGTCTTGCTTCTACTCCCTGCTCGCTTAATCCCGTAACAATTGCTTCAGCCATCTTTTCGGTGCTGTGCCACATGGTATCATATATGACCACGGCTTTATTCTTTGTCTCCTGTCTGCTCCACCTGATATACGCGTTAATGATTTTTCCTGGATCTTTGCGCCATAATATACCGTGATCGGGGCATATCATGTTGAATTCAAGTTTGAGATTCGTTACCTGTTCAATCAATTTTAAAATGAGCGGAGAATAGAGCAGAAGAATATTGGCAAAATATTTTTTTGCATGGGGCATGATGGCATCCCCGATTACGTCATCGAACTTTTCATGCCCTGCATAATGCTGCCCGAAAGCGTCGCTTGAAAAAAGAATCTTGTCTTCCTTAAGATATGAGAACATGCTGTCCGGCCAGTGAAGCATCCTTGTTTCCATAAAAGTGATCGTTCTGCTTCCTATAGAAAGCTCTTCACCGTTTTCAACCGGATGATAATTCCACTTCTGCCTGAAATGGCGCGAAAGGTTTTTCTGCCCCATTTTGGAGCAGAAGAGAGGCTTCTCTTCTCCCACTTTGTGCATTATTCGGGGCAGGCTCCCGGAATGATCCATCTCAGTGTGATTGCTGATGACATAATCAATTTTTTTGGGATCAATTATTTTCGATATATTATCGATGAGCTGATCGGCGAATTCGGCTTTAACAGTATCTATGAGAACTGTTTTTTTATCCAGAATCAGAAAAGCGTTGTAGCTTGTCCCCATGTCGACTGAATATCCATGAAAATCTCTTATATTCCAGTCATTAACACCAACATCAAAAATATTTTTTGCTATCTGTATAGGTTTCATATTCTTTCCCTGAAATCATTTTTGTTGATGATTCCGGACTCCCGTTCCCTGATTGCAGTCTGGAAAAAAACTTGACGGAAGTTCCGGAAATCATGATTTATTGCTTTTTTCCAGAGTTTATTCTTTTTCAAAATCATCTTTTGAAGCGCCGCAAACCGGGCATTCCCATGTGTCCGGAAGGTCTTCAAATTTTGTGCCGGGTTTTACGCCGTTATCGGGATCGCCTGCCTCGGGATCGTAGACGTAGCCGCATACTTTGCATATGTATCTGTCCATCATAACCTCCTTGTTCAGCTTTTTATTAGTTTAGAGTTGGTCGTTCAGTTCGATTACCTTCTTTTCTATTTCATCACGTACATTTCTCATGAATTCAATTGATTTGCCTGCAGGATCGGGAATGTCCCAGTTTTCGATTCTGGCTCCCGGTACAAAGGGGCATTCTTCCCCGCAACCCATGGTGATAATGATATCCGGTTTTTCCTTTGAAATTGCCTGCTCTATCGTTTTTGGCGTGCGGAAAGCCATGTCTATCCCCTTTTCATGCATGACCTCAATCATAAGAGGATTGATTGCATCAACAGGCGTGCTGCCGCCATTAAAGGCATCAATTCTGTCTCCGGCAATATAGCCTGCAAAAGCACTTGACATCTGGCTGCGGCAGGCGTTTTCCCTGCAGGCAAACAGGATTTTCTTCCTGGTGAGATAAGGCCTTAAGATATTACCGGCCGCTTCTCTGACCTCAACTGCTGCTGTGGGATGTGCTTCCATATCACCCCGCTTTTCTATCCTGCGGTACGTCAAACTTCCTTCGAAACCTGCGCCAACAGCATCGAAAAAATATTTTGCGGTAAGCTTCATGCCTTCAAACAGATTGGCTCCTTTTGTTGCCCCGAGTGCAAGAAGAAAGCCGCGCCTGTTTTTACGGCCAGGATCAGTAAGGTTCAGCCTGTATTTGCGCGCCCATAATGTCTGACTACGGTCTATCAGGGCTTTAGTCTGGGCCGGGGTATTGTAAAAAAAGATGGGGGTGGCAAGAACAATAATGTCAGCCTCGCGCAAAAGAGGGTAAATTTCATTCATATCGTCTTCTATAGGGCAGGTTCCTTTCTTTTCACACACGCTGTATTCCATGCAGGGCATGATATTTTTTTTTGCAACCTCAATAATGTGTGTCCTGACACCTGCTTTTTCAACTTCATTCATGAAAGATGAAAGAAGAAAATCAGTATTCCCTTTTTTTCTGGGGCTCCCCATTATTCCAAGCGCTAACATTATCAGATCTCCCTATTTAACATGACAACCCTTGCAGGTCACAGGGCCGGTCTTTAATCCGGCATTGGTTTTTTCGCGGTGGCACTTCTGACACTGGTTCATCACTTTTTTATTTTCAAGCTTTCCCTCGTCTTTAAGCTTTTGGACTATGCCCGGTGTTTGAGGAAACAGGTTATGACACAGGTTGCAGTCGCCAAGAGAATCCTGGTGCAACTTATGCTTAAAGGTTACATTGCCTGTGGTGCCGCCGGAAAGAATTATCTGTCCGGCTCCTTTGTTTTGTGCCCAAAGAAGAGTTGAAACAAGGATAAAGCCTGCCACCAATATAACAGTTTTTGCTTGCCTTTTCATAATCGGATTCCTTTATCAACTAGTATGATTCTTCGTAAGAAAGATCTTCTTTTGTAACTTTTCCCCTGAAAATATAATAAGCCCATGCCTGGTAGGCAATAACGGCAGGGATGAACATAATGACTACAACCAGCATGATCTTTAAGGTTAGTGGACTGGATGCGGCGTTATATGCAGTAACGCTGAAATCGGTATTTATGCTTGATGGAAGCATATTGGGATAGAGCCCTATTATTCCGAAAAAAACAGATCCAAGAATAACGATTGCGGATGAAAACCACGCTTTGAAAAAGTCATCATTCTTAATAAAAAACCTTGCGGCAAAGAGGGCTGCGACAGTTAACAGGATATCAAAAAACAGGATGGGGTTTGCCAGGTAATTATCATACAGCTTCGTAAAAAACCAGCTTGCGCCTAAAAAGCAGAGTGCGATTATCAAAAGAAACGGCCAGAGCACAAGAGCGGTTGATTTTGATCTTTCATGAAGTTCACCATCTGTTTTAATGGCCAGCCAGACGGAGCCGTGAAAGAGAAAAAGAAGTAAAAACAACAATCCCCCAATAATTCCGTAAAAATTCAAAAGGTCAAAAAACGAGCCACTGGATACACCGGACTGCTCGATCGGGAGTCCCTTGAAAATATTTGCAAATGTAATTCCAAACAAAACAGCCGGAACCAGGCTGCCGGCAAAGATAGAAATGTCCCAGAAATTCCGCCAGATTTTTTTATCAATCTTACCCCTGAATTCAAAAGCGACTCCGCGAAGGATAAGAGCAAAAAGAATGAGCATAAGTCCCGAATAAAGAGAAGAAAACATGATGGCATAGGCAAGCGGAAAAGCAGCAAAAGTGACTCCGCCCGCGGTAATGAGCCAGACCTCATTGCCATTCCAGAGGGGGCCGACGGAATTTATCATTATTCGTTTTTCGAAGTCATTTTTTCCAAGAAAAGGGTACAGTATTCCAATTCCGAAATCAAAACCATCGGTCATAAAGAAAAGAGCCCAGAGTAAACCCCAAAGAAAAAACCATATTCCCTGCAGATCCATTGTCACCCCCGCGCGGGATTCTTTACAGCATTTTTAATTATCAGATAAAAACCTGTAATTCCCAACAGTCCGTAAATAAGGATAAAAGCTATAAGAGAAACAAGAACCTGTGAAGAAGCAATCGGTGATACCGCATCGGAGGTTTTCATAAGTCCATAGACGATCCATGGCTGCCTTCCCACCTCCGCCAACACCCACCCCGCTTCGATGGCGACATAGGGCAGCGGAATAGACAATACCATCGCTTTTAAATATAAAGGACTTTCAAGGAGTCTGTTACGTCTTAACCATCCTATAATAGTAAGAAGGATGAAGAGAGTTCCAAGTCCCACCATTGTTCTGAAGGAAAAAAGAGAAATAAGAACCGGGGGTCTTTCTTCCCTGGGGAAGTCCTTAAGCCCCTTCACTTCGGCGTTAAAATCGTGATAACCGAGAAAGCTCAAAAGTCCGGGGATAGCCCCGAATTCAACAAAATTTCTTTCATTTTTTTCATCAGGAATAGCAAAAAGAGTAAGCGGCGCTCTCCTGGCGGTTTCCCAATGCGCCTCCATTGCCGCCAGTTTTGCGGGCTGAACTTCCGACACGTGAACCCCGTGCATATCTCCTTCGATGGCCGTGAAAATAGAAAAAATAAGCCCGAAGATTAAACCTATTTTAAAAGATCTTGTAAAAAACGTTATGGATTGTTTCTTCAGCAGATGATATGCGCTAACACCCATTACAAAAAAAGCACTTACAATGTAAGCTGCGCTGATTGTATGAAGAAACTGGAGAACGGCAAATTTCTGAAAAACGACAGCGGAAAAATCGGACAGTTCAGCCCTCCCGTTCCGCAGGACATAACCCACGGGATGCTGCATCCAGGAATTTGCGATGATTATCCAGACAGCGGAAAGGGTTGAAGCACCTGCAATAAGCCACATTACGGCAGCGTGGGCTTTCGGGGAAAGCTTTCTCCAGCCAAAGATCCAGATGCCAATAAGAGTTGACTCAAGAAAAAAGGCGGCTGTAGCTTCAATGGCAAGCAGAGATCCGAAAATATCCCCCACGAATGCTGAATAGCGCGACCAGTTGGTCCCGAACTGGAATTCGAGAGTAATCCCGGTTACTATTCCAAGGCCAAAATTTATCAGGAAGATCTTGCCCCAGAATTTGGTCATGGAAAGATATATCTTGTCACCGGTTACGGCATATCTGGTTTCCATTATAGCAATCATAATGGAAAGCCCGAGCGTGAGCGGAACAAACAGAAAATGAAACATGGTCGCTGTTGCAAACTGCAGGCGCGACAGCAAAACAATATCCATGAACGCCTCCTGGCGAACTGTTTAGAATACGCTTAAAGAGAGCTGAAGCAGCAGAGCTTTGAATATAGATAACATGCTGTTATCAGCTAATTTAAATCATAAAGAGCCAATTGCAAAAGTCTCAAAAATTCCCTCTCCCCTTGCGGGAGAGGCTTAGGGTGAGGGGAAACATACTTTTGCAATAGGCTCGGATAATTTATGCTTTGCCATCAAGAGTGCATTGTGTAAAATCGATATCTTTTCCGCAGGCGTTACACTTGTGTTTTTTTTCAAATTCATCTGAAAATATTTCGACCTTTTTCCCGCATGAAGGACATTTGCACATAAAAGACTCAAGGTGTTTGAATTGCTGATATCCTGGGCAGTGCTGGGGTGTTGACATAGCAGCCTCCATAAAATGAAATGGTTAAAATTTTTAAAGACCGAGCTTTTTTGCTATTTCCCGGCCATAATCCTGGGCCATTGTTACACCTCCCCCAAGGGAACTGGATTTTAACCTGAGGGAACCGCTGACCATATCCATATTAAAAATATTCTTCATTGTGTTAAAAATACGATCCGGCGCTTCGCCACTCCAGCCGAAAGCGCCAAAAGAGCCGCCTTTTTTCCCTGCAAGATTTGCTTTTTCTGCAAGGAATAAAAAAGTCTTCATACCCTGCATCATATCCCCGTGATATGTGGCTGATCCGAACAGATAGGCATCATATCCGTTAAGAGCGGTTTCATTTTTGATCTCGTTTACATTGACAACAGAAACATCAGCTCCGGAAAAGCGAAGGCCTTCTCCAATGAGCTCTGCTATCTTACTGGTTTCACCTGTTCTTGTTGCATATATAATTAAAGCTTTTGGCATGATATCATAACTCCATTCCTATTTTATTCTCGGATCAACACCTTCTATTTTGCAATCCGGAGTATAGCACGTGTTATCTAGAAATTCACATTTTTCCCTGCATGACGGACATTCGTTTGGCGGTGCGTCAGATTCAAGAGTGTACCCGCAGTTTTTACATTTCCAACTTGGCATAATATCACCTCCCCCTTATGCTTTCCATAGGCCGTGAACGTTGCAGTATTCACGCGCAGTAACTTCTTTGGCATCTATTGTAAAAAAGGCTTCAGGAGCCTGCCCTGGATCCAGAAACTGCCTGTATATTTTCCCGTCCGCTATAATTTCAATAAATTCTATAAAGTGTTTTTCTTCCATGGGATGTGCTACGTTTCCGACCTTTACTTTTATACCGCCGGAAGTTTTTTCTATAACGGGCACATGTTTTTCCTTTGAAGCATCAACTGTGTTTTCAATCATCAGCTTCATCGGTTGACCGCAACATACGAGCTCCCCAACACTGCCGTGCAAAACTTCAACTACATTGCCACAAACCAAACATTTATAAACTTCAAGTCTTTTTGCCATGTTAGCTCCTTTCCTGATAGGTTTAAATTGTTGTTAAGGCGTGTTTTTAATTATGTTTACGCCGCGTTTATATTAATAATTTTCTCCAAGCAGTTCAAAATGCGCTTTCGGATGCGCACATGCCGGACAAAGATCCGGGGCTTCATTTCCTTCATGCAGATAACCGCAGTTCCTGCAACGCCAGACCGTCTTTTCCTTTCTTTTAAAAACCAGGCCTGTTTCAATATTGGCAGCAAGATCCCTGTACCTTTTTTCATGCTGCTTTTCTGCAACGGATATTTTTTCAAATACAACTGCTATTGCTTCAAATCCTTCTTCCCTAGCGGTTTTAGCAAAAGAAGGATAAAGGTTGGTATGTTCATGATTTTCACCGGCAGCGGCAGTCTTCAAATTTTCAAGAGTTGTTCCAACAACTCCGGCCGGAAAGAATGACGATACTTCTACTTCTCCGCCTTCCAGGAAATTAAAAAATTTCTTGGCATGCTCTTTTTCCTGATTAGCGGTTTCTTCAAAAATGAAAGCAATCTGTTCAAATCCTTCTTTTTTTGCCTTGCTTGCGAAATATGTATAACGGTTGCGGGCCTGAGATTCACCGGCAAATGCTGCAAGAAGATTTTTTTCAGTCTTTGTGCCTTTTACTGTAGTCATTTATTAACCCCCATAAATTATTTTATTAATTATCATCTTAATAATAATAATTCCTAATAATTTCTTTGCAAGCAGTTTTTTAAAAAAATGTGCTATATAAACAAAAAACCGACCGGAAGATGAAGCCAAACGTAATCAAATAATAAACAGTAATTATTTCTGGGAGTAAAATTTTTACGATTTTCCTTTGCTTTATATCATGCAGGTAATTATATTGCAATAACTTGGTGGTTTGGTAAACAAATGCGATTTGTTATGACAACCAGGAAAAATATTAAAAGGAGGATATCATGAGTTTTGGATCTTTTGAGGAAGTTGTAAAATACGCAATTGAAAAAGAAAAAGAGGCCGCTGAATTTTATGATGAAATAAGCAGTCAGGAGAAATTTTCCGGCGCCAAAGAGATGTTTGCCGGTTTTGCCAACGAGGAAAGAAAACACCAGAAAATGCTTGAAGCTATATTGTATAACAAGGAGAAGATATCCGAATATAAGTTTGAATGGATTCCGGATTTAAAGCGAAGCAATTATCTGGTTGATACTGAATATGAAAAAGGTATGCATTACAAGGATATATTGCGAATTGCCATGAAGCGTGAAGAAAAAGCCCTTAAATTTTATAATGATGTTGCCAGCGAAAACAGGAACGAAGAGCAAGTTAAGATGTTCAAAATCCTTGCCCAGGAAGAGGCCAAACACAAGCTCGGGCTTGAAAAATTGTATGATAGTTATATGGCTGAACAGGGTGATTAAGTTAGACTGCTTGGCATAAGTGAATCGGTGTCTCTTCCGCCTCAGCCGGCCACTAACTGATTGCCTCCTTGATTTTTGGCGTTATACATTGCCATATCAGCGCGTTTGACCAGGGCATCACCAGAGATTTCTTCTTTCCTCTCTATAACACCGATGCTTAATGTAACCCGAAGATTTGAACCGCCTTTCTCATTCTCAAAAGGCCAGCTGTCATTGAACATCTGGCGTATTTTTTCGGCGGTGATCGTTGCCTGGTTCAGCTTTGTTTCCGGCAGCAGAACGAAGAATTCATCTCCCCCATATCGGAAGGCCTTGTCCGAACGCCTGGTCACAGTATTGAGGAAAGTGCCTACCCGCCGCAGGACATTGTCACCCTCCAAGTGTCCATACCGATCGTTGCAGTCCTTGAATCGGTCCAGGTCAATGCAGATAAGGCTCAATGGACTGCTATACCGTTTGGCTCGGTCGATTTCATCGGCCAGAGAGGAATGAAAATAACGCTGGTTGAACAGGCTGGTCAGGCCATCGGTAATGGAAAGGTTGCTGAGTCTTTCCTCCAGGGCTTTCTGGTCTGTCATGTCATGGAAAAACCCTACGCTTCCAACCTCGATGTCATTATCCATGATCAGCACAGCGGAAAGACGAATCGGAATAGTCTTGCCGGCACTATTCACAATACTGGTTTCGAACCCCTCCAGCCGGCCGGCGCCGCCATGCTCTTTAGAATAGATGGCTGCCTTGATCCGGCGAGCCTGTTCCCGCTCCCCGTAAATTTGACCGATATCAAGTCTGTCGAGGACATCTTCGGCTTTGCGCCGGGTCAACAACGCAGCTTTTTCATTGAAAATCAGCACAGTGCCATGGATGTCCACACCAATGATCCCATCCGGACAGACAGCAATTAAATTTGTGATGATTTTTTCTCTGGCCATTATCGCAGCAAAAGCCGTCTGAATCATTTCCATTACCTCCCGCTTTGGGCAGTTTCCACCTGCACGCCCGATAGCAGAGCATCAAAAGCCGGCCGTTACGGCTTAATTATTCTATCCTGAATTACGCCACCATTTGAAAACGTTCTATAATAAACGGTATTTATGTCGCCTTAAAACCGGGCCACATAAAATCTATCCGATGAAGCGGCAACAACTTAATAATATAGAAAATCAGTTGGATCTCCGTATGATTTCTCCGTCACTGTTTATGGAAAAATATTCATATTCATCTTCTTCAATATTAAATACGGATGATATGTCTCTTGCTTCTTCCGCGTTGTCCTCGTGGATGGTGATGTAGAATTCGCCATCGTAATCATTGAAATCATCACACTGATCATTTGCGTCATACCATTCCTCCAGGTTGAACTGATCTACAACCGTTCCATCAGAGGCTTTGCGGAGCTTGACTGTATACTCATCATTGTCCCGGTTGCATACGGTAATGACGGAATCATAGTCATTATCGTCATCATCGTCATCATCACCCCAGCACCCCACAATTCCGATCAATGTAATAAGCAGAGAGATACCGATAAGCATGCGAACCGTTTTGTTCCAAACTGTGTTCCTCATTTTTTACCTCCTTTGAATTAATGATGGACTCGCAAAAAGTCCATCAGCTTTGTATGTCTGTTGAGCCTATTGCAAAAGTATGTTTCCCCTCTCTTGGTGGGAGGGGATTAAGGGGAGGGTGAGATAAAACTCGTTGATAATTATTGTTTTTCTCCTTCACCCTAACCCTCTCCCGCAAAGGGAGAGGGGATTTTTGGGACTTTTGCAATTGGCTCTGTAGGATGATAAAACGTGGTTGCAAACAGTTTGAGTATAAGTGAGGATATTTTGGTTTGTCAATTAATATTCATTAATATTCATAGTCTCTTAAACCCGCTTGACACCTATACTTTCTCTTCATATACTGCTTCAGTTAGAAAAAATTCTTATCCGAAAAACTAATAATAACAGGCCCTGTGAGAGGTTGATTGCTGACCCTGTTAAATCCCGGAAGCGAACCATCACAATCCAGTTTCCTTTTGTCAACATCGGGTTGATTGAAAAGAAGAAAAACAAAAAAAAGGAGAATTCCCATGCGCTGGAGAGGCGAAAGACAAAGTGATAATGTTGAAGATCGCAGAGGGATGTCGATGTCTCGCGGTGCAAAGGTCGGTGGAATAGGCGGCCTTGGCCTGTTAGCCCTTGTGGTGATCGGCCTGTTTATGGGCATCGATCCGAGCACACTTTTGCAGCTCGGTGAAAACCTGCCGTCTTCCTCCGTCAGCACCGAGCAGGGCGTGCGTCCTGCCGTCAATGATGACATGCGCAATTTTGTGGCCGTGGTTCTGGCCGAGACCGAAGACGTCTGGAACGATACGTTTCAAAAAGCTGGACGGACGTATCAAGAACCGAAGCTGGTTCTTTTTTCCGGGGCTGTTGAATCGGCTTGCGGCATGGCCGAATCGGCCGTGGGACCATTTTATTGTCCGGCCGATCGTAAAGTATATCTCGATCTCGTGTTTTTCGATGAGCTTCATTCCCGGTTCGGCGCGTCCGGTGATTTCGCGCAGGCCTACGTGATTGCACATGAGGTAGGCCATCATGTGCAGACGCTGCTGGGTATTACCCAAAAAGTTGCCGAACTCCAGTCTCGAGCAAACACCGCCGATAGAAACAAGTTATCCGTCATGGTGGAATTACAGGCGGATTGTCTGGCGGGAATGTGGGCCAATAATGCCGAGAAGAAGCGTAATATTTTAGAAGCCGGTGATATTGAGGAAGGTCTGAATGCCGCCAGCGCGGTAGGTGATGACCGCATCCAGAAGAGGACACGGGGTTATGTGGTGCCCGACGGTTTTACTCACGGCAGTTCAGCGCAGCGTGTCAGATGGTTTAAACGGGGGTATGAGCAGGGCAGCTTCCAGGCATGCAATGCCTTCGACGCGGATCGCCCTTAGGCGCGTTTTTTTGCAGACTTCTTTCATATGATTTCTATCAGGACTTCAAAGGGTTAGAACTGGAATCAAGACCGCATTGTCTGATGAGGGTGCCCGCATCCCAGCCGGATACACGCGCCCAATGTTCCATCGTGAGGTACTGCGATCCATCATGGAGGAGTTTGCCGAACAGATACTTTCGGCCGTTCAATCGCTTTGCCTGGATCAGATAAGTATAGGCCCCGTGACCGATAACGGCCAGTGCGGTATAAGGGTCATTGCCGTATTGCCGTATTGCCGCTTCGAGCCTTTCCAGCGCAATCCCCTTGGGTCTGGGGATAGGCACGATCAAATACGGATCCACAGTGATCCTGCCATGTCCCTCAAAATAAGCGGTTTTTTCTTTTTCCGGATAGTAATATCCCCCTATCGGATCACTCTTTTCCGCAGGAAGGCTAATAATGTCATCCTTTTGTACCCAAATGGATTTGAGACGCCTGTTGAGTCGCGCCGCAAGGATCGCATCGGTAAATGCACGGTGGGAAGCTCCGGTCGCCCCTTTTTGGTATGCGGTGATGATGTCTGCCGGCACCAGATCCAAAATACCCGAAAGATCGGCTGCCGGGATCGTGATCCGCCGGCCGGTATGCGGATGCTCAATGCGGTTGATCTCACCGTCCTTAACGGCCACGGTTTCAAAAAGCGTTAATGGTTCCATGAAGCCCCTTATCCTTGCCTGAATTTTTTATCATAAACTATTGTATTCTTGCTCGCTGAAGGCGCAGGCTGTTTCCGACAACGGAAATACTGCTGAATGCCATTGCTCCTGCCGCAAATATAGGATGAAGCTGTCTTAAGGAGTCTGGGAAAAACTCAAACGGCTGCAGGATGCCTGCTGCAACAGGGATAAGTATTATATTGTAAAAAAAAGCCCAGAAGAGATTCTGTTTTATAGTATTCATTGTCGCCTTGCTGAGTTTTATGGCTTTGGCTGCACCAAGCAGGTTTCCGCTTGAAAGTATAATATCGGCTGTTTCAATGGCTACATCAGTACCTGTCCCTATGGCGATTCCAATATCGGCCTGGGCAAGTGCAGGCGCATCATTTATTCCGTCACCGACCATTCCGACCTTTTTGTTGTTTTGCTGCAGATCTTTAACTCTTAAAGATTTTTCATCGGGTTTTACTTCAGCAAAAACATTCGAAATATTAACCTTTGATGCTATTGTCCGGGCTGTCATGAGATTGTCGCCTGTCAACATGAATATTTGCAGGCCCTGCTTTTGCAGTTGACTGATCGCCTCGGCAGCTTCCGGTTTAACCTGGTCTGCAACAGAGATAAGACCGTATAAATCCTTTTCCTGCGCAACAATCATTACCGTTTTGCCCTCTGACTGGAGAGAGAGAATTCTTTTTTCGGATTCTTCAATATTTAACCCGAGAGTTTTAAACCACCCCGGTTTCCCTATGATTGTAAATCTGTCCCGAATATATGCCTGAACTCCGAGGCCGCCATTTGCCTTAAAACCTTTCAGCTCAAACAGGGTAATATCTCTTTGTTTTGCCTCTTCAACAATTGCCTTTCCGATAGGATGTTCCGATCCTTTTTCAACCGATGCTGCAATTTGAAGAAGCTCATTGTCGTTATTGCAAAAGGGTGCAAAAGGAATGATATCAAAAACGGCAGGTTTCCCTGTTGTGATAGTTCCGGTCTTATCCAGTACAATAATATCAAGCTTTGATGCCATTTCGAGGGATTCGCTGTTTTTAAAAAGAATCCCGTTTTCGGCTCCCTTGCCGGTTCCGGCCATTATAGCTGTGGGTGTTGCAAGTCCGAGTGCGCATGGGCAGGCAATTACGAGAACTGCAACAAACCGTATCATGGCCGGAACAAATTCTCCTCCAAACCACCACCAGATAAAAAAAGTTATGAATGCAGTTATCAGAACAAAGGGAACAAAAACTGATGCAACACGGTCTGCTACAGCCTGGATAGGCGCCTTGCTGCCCTGTGCCTCCTGAACAAGCTTGATTATCTGAGCAAGAGCGGTCTCTTTGCCTATGCGGGTTGTTCTGAACTTTAAGAGGCCTTCCACGTTTATTGTCCCTCCGATAACGGTATCATTTTCATGTTTATCCACGGGCAATGGTTCGCCGCTTAACATTGATTCGTCAACCGAGGATTCTCCTTCTATCACAACTCCGTCAACCGGAATTTTTTCGCCCGGCCTGACAAGAATAATATCATCTTTCTTTACAAGGGAGAGGGGGGTTACTTTTTCTTTTTCGCCTTCAAGTATTGTTGCCGTTTTTGGTGAAAGCCCAATCAATTTACGGATTGCCCCGCCGGTTTTTCCCTTTGTGCGGGATTCGAGCATTTTGCCAAGTTTAATCAGGGTTATGATTACAGCAGATGTTTCGAAATATACATGCTCTCCAAGAACAGGAAAAAGAAGGGTGGCAATGGAGTAAAAATATGCCACGGATGATCCCATGGCTACCAGAACATCCATGTTTGCGCCTTTGTTTCTTAAACTTTTATACCCGCCGATATAATAGTCCCAGCCTGTATAAAACTGAACCGGAGTGGCAAGCGCAAAAAAGAGCCAGTTTACCCAGGATGCATGGCTCCACATTCCTGTAAAATGAAAATCGCGCGCCATACTTAATAGAAAGAGAGGAATGGTTAAGACAAGTCCTGTAAAAAACTTCCTTGTCTGGTTTTTAATTTCGGCATTGCGTGCTTCAAGTTCGTAGTCTTTTTCATCTGATGATGTATCCGGCAGTATTGCCCCGTAACCAGCTTTCCGAATAGCCGAGATAATATCTTCAACCGAAGCTGCGGCGGGGAGATATTCAACAGAGACCCGTTCCGTTGCGAAATTTACAGAGGCTTTCAGTATTCCCGGTACTTTCCGGTTTAAGACTCTTTCGATATTCATGGCGCAATTGGCGCATGTCATTCCTGTGACAGGAAGCTCTATTTTACTTGTAATAACCTTATAGCCGAGGCTGTTTATCTTTTCAGAAATATCGCTTAATGGGATCTCTCCGGGTTCAAATGTAACTGATGCCTGTTCCGAAGCAAAGCTTACAGATGTGGCTTTTATGCCGTTTAGTTTTTTAAGCCCTCTTTCTATGTTGGCGGCACAGTTTGCGCATGTCATCCCGGAAACAGGTATTGAAACCTTCTGTTCAGCCATAATTTTTGTCCTTAGAGCCAATTGCAAAAGTCTCAAAAATCCCCTCTCCCCTTAATCCCCTCCCATCAAGGGAGGGGAAACATGCTTTTGCAATAGGCTCCTTATTTAATTTATAAAAGAAGCGGGGATCGGGAGCTTTGCATTACCGGTTATTGGCATTTTGGAGTAAGGTTAATAAAACAACGAATATCAAAGACCGTGGATCGAATATCGAACGACGAATCACGAACAACGGTTTTTATGTGTCATTGCGCAGGATAGTTGATCTGCTTCAAGGTGTTCAATATTTTATCGAGGGTTGCGGGGAGCTCCCATTCCACGCTTATGCTTTTACTCTGAGGGTCTCCTTCAACCTTTTTAACGCCGGCAATTTCCGATAATTCATTCTTGATAGACATGACGCAATGGCCGCAAGATATTGCAGGTATTACGAAAGTTTTATTTTCCATCTCCATCCTCCGGGATAATTTTCAATATTTTAAGCTAATTTCATAACAATAACTTATAGGCGTATAATAATTCTGAATTTATACTTTTCAAGAAGCCGCCAATATTGCTATGAGTGGAATAGAACAGGTAACGGATAGATTAAATGTAGTTTAGCGCGAAGCTATTTTCCGATTTTGCAATCTCCGCAACCGCAGACAGGGCATTCCGGAACTTGATTTTTACTGTTCGTATCGTCGGTGTGCAGCAACCTGTCTATATAAGTTTTAAAAGCATGCCCGCATTCAGGACACAGGGCATCAGCTTCATCCTGTTTCTTGTTTTCCATTCTTTTCTCCTTTCCGTATAATTATTTCCTGCTTGGTGTGCATTCATTACAAATCCCTATAAACTCAAGCCTATGGCCAATAACGGTAAAGCTGGTCAAGGGCCTTATTTTTTTTTCAAGGCCTGTTTCAAGGCTAAAAGGCGCATCATCAAGACGATCGCATTTAATGCATCTGATATGGTAATGATTTTCAGGTGTTCCGTCAAAACGTTTAAGCGTGCCAAAGGATTCAAGTTTTTGTATCTCTTTTAACTCGGATAGAACCTCAAGATTCCGGTAAACAGTAGCAAGGCTGATGTGCGGAAGCCGTTTACGAACCATTTTATATATTTCATCCGCTCTGGGGTGTGTTTTGACCTTTTTCAGCTCTTCAAGTATTATCTTCCGCTGATTTGTCATTCTGTGGTTTTGTTTTTTTGGCAAATTTTATTCTCCGGTTTTAATTATCCCTGGTAAACCCCCCGGCTCTGCCGGTGGACTCCCGGAGTTTGACAATTCCGGGAATATAAAGGGAACCTCCTGTTCGCGAACCGCTCAAAGTTTACGGGAAAGGAGGTTTAAGTCAAACGACAGCAGAAGTTTAAGTCATACATTATGGGAATGCAAGTATCATGTTATATAAAAAACCCTCATCCTAAGTCATCAACTCTCTCAACCAGCTCAAATATTCATGTTCCCATTATAGATTGACACCCCTAATGGCCGGTGGTATAGGTTCAGAAAAGTCTTGTCTTGGCTTTTGGCCGGACAGAATTATTGTGAAATCGGCCCGGAAATTAAGAGGTGCTTAGTGGCTGACGTAATATCATTGAATAAAAAAATTCAGCTTTCAAAAGAAAAAACGGCCGAGATGATGCTCAGGCGCAAAGTACTGGCCGTTCAGAAACTATTTCAGTGTTCTCACTGTGCCATAAAATGTGAAAAGTGCGGAATCCAGATCGGAACTCAAACCTGCCCCGCGGAAACAAACAGGCAACAAGCCGATATGAACCTGAGGATTCCATACAGGTTTTGTGAAAGCTGCTCGGAAGAATATATCGATTATATAGAAAGGCTGAAGGGCAGCGGAGACAAAGATTGTTACTGGCGCAACGATGACTGGCTTGAATCGTGGGGAAAGTGGGCAGATTACAGAAGCTCTATAGACCGCTACACAAAATCAAAGGAGTTTTTGCAGCTTCTGCATGAACTAAAATAAAAAGAGTATTAAAATAGGAGGTTTGTATGTTTGGAATAGGAATGCAGGAACTTATAGTAATACTTATCATCGTTCTGATTATTTTTGGAGCCGGCAAACTTCCTGAAATAGGATCGGGTCTGGGCAAGGCAATAAAAAATTTCAAAGGTGCAACTACAGAGCCTGAAAAAAAAGAGCCTGAAAAAATAGATGATGTAAAAAAATCCTGATAACAGGATTTTTTCAATTCATTCCTGCAAAACACCATATATAGACGGGCGGTTTAACAGAAAACTGCCCGTCTCTTTTCATTGCCTAAATCAGCCTTTTTTTAATTAAATCCGAATGTCGCCGGTTCTTCCTGTCATTCATAGTCCGAAATTCGATGTCTGACATTCGATATTCGGTTTTTAAAAGGGAATGTCATCATCTTTCGAATCATGGTATGCCGGGCCGCCTGCACCACGTTCCGGCTTATCATCCTGTCCTTTTTTGGGATAATCTCCTGAACCGGAATCTTTTTTATCCAAAAACTGAACATCGGATGCAACAATTTCGGTCGTGTATTTTTTGTTCCCTTCTTTATCTTCCCAGGATCTAGTCTGAATTCGGCCTTCGATATAAACCTGTTTCCCCTTGGACAGGTATTCACCGCATATTTCACCCAGTTTTCCGAAAGCTACTATGCGATGCCATTCCGTGCGCTCCTTTTTCTCGTTGCTCTCCTTGTCTTTCCATTCTTCAGATGTTGCTACACTGAAATTAGCGACAGCCACTCCGCCCGGAGTGTAACGAATTTCAGGATCCCTTCCCAGTCTTCCTACAATCATTGCCTTGTTTACACCTGACATTTCCCCCTCCTTATTTTATGTGTGATTATCTTAATACATAAAAGACCATTACCATGTCAACCCGGATAAAAAATGACTCGCTGCCATGTATGTTGATTTCTTTGTGCCTGTCTGACATATCAATATATCCGGATCATCTCCAAATTAGTTGGTGATCCTATGAGGATTCGAGGGGTCCCACCATAAAGATTGGCGGGCCTTCGGCAGGGTTCAAGTGACACGGAGTGAAGCGTAAGCGCTAACCATAGGCGCTCAATGCTGAAAAATGATAAAGATTTTGGAGATGGTCCATTCTTATATATACAGGTATTCGTCTCTATTGTTCCTGTTTTTCACTTTTTGAAACGGGACTTTCAACGTTTAATTTTTCCCACCTGTACCAGAATGTCTTATAGCTCATGCCGAGAAGCTTTGCTGCCTTGGCCATAACGCCATTGGCGCGTATCATCGATTTTTTCAGAAGATCTTTTTCCAGCTCCTCGAAATTGATTCCGCCTTCCGGAAGATCTAAATCGAACGAGCAGGCCGACTCCGAATATCTGAGTTCGCTCTTTATATCCCTTAATGTTATGGTTTCGGTATCGCACATTATTACCGCCCTTTCAATAACCGATTCGAGCTGCCTTATATTGCCCGGCCAGTTATAGTCAACGAGGGCATTTATCGCGGTGGGGTCGATTCCTTTTATCCTTTTCCCGAATTCCCGGCTGTAACGTGTCATAAAGAACTGGGACAGTTCGGGTATGTCGCTTTTCCTGTCCCTGAGAGCAGGAAGCTCTATGGTGACAACTTTCAGCCTGTAGTAAAGCTCTTCCCTGAATTTACCTTTTGCAAGCTCCTTTTCGATATCCTTGTTGGTTGCGGTTATGATTCGGACATCGACCTTTATCGGGTCTTTTCCCCCGAGTCTTCTTATCTCTTTATCCTGAAGGACTCTCAGAAGTTTTGACTGCATCATGAGGGGAAGATCGCCTATCTCGTCAAGGAATAACGTGCCGCTGTTTGTCGCCTCGAACAGCCCTATTTTCCGCGACTGTGCCCCCGTGAAGGCGCCGGGTTCATAGCCAAAGAGTTCGCTCTCAAAAAGATTCTCAGGAATGCAGGCGCAGTTCAGAGCTGTAAATGGCCTGGACCGCCTGGGACTGTTATAATGAATTGCTCTTGCGGCAAGTTCCTTGCCCGTGCCGCTTTCACCTCTAATAAAGATTGTTGCAGAACTATGTGATACCTTTTTCATGATATCAAAGGCTTCCCGCATCCCGGGGGATTTGCCGATTATCCCTTCGATCCTGAACCTGTCATACAGTTCCTTCTGCAGCTGAAGATTCTCTTTAAGAAGCCCGGTACGCTCAACAGCCCTTGCAACAGTCATCAGCATGGAGTCCTTGTTCAGGGGTTTGGTAAGATAATCAAACGCACCTTTTTTCATAGCTTCAACGGCGGAAAATATTGTTCCGTGGGCGGTCATGATAATCATGGTCGTGCATGATAAAAGGGAGTCCTTCTGAACTGCATCAAGCAGCTCTATGCCGTCCATCCCTTCCATTTTGAGATCTGTAAGTATGACGTCGGGATTATATTTATTCACTGTTATCAAGGCTTCGTCTCCCGAAGAGGCCGTATAAGTTTCATATCCTTCATCATCGAGTATAGTCTTTACTATGTCTCTCTGAAGCTGTTCGTCGTCAACAACAAGAATAACCGCCATTTTATTGCCCCTTATCCAAAGGCAGAAATATTGTAACCGTACTTCCTTTGCCTTCAATGCTCTTAATTTCAATCCTTCCTTTATGTTCTTCAACAATCCTTTTTGTGAGAGCAAGTCCGAGCCCGAGCCCGTCCTGTTTCGTTGTATAAAAAGGATCGAAGATCTTTGAAAGCTTTTCTGCTGATATACCCATGCCTGTATCTTCGACGGCTATGCTTAAGTTTTCATCCGTCCGGCCAGTTCTTATAGTGATCGTCCCGCCATCAGGCATAGATTGGAAAGAATTCAGTATTATATTGTAGAGGCAGGTTTTTATAAATCCGGAGTCCACGTAAAGCTCCGGTACTGCCACTAATTCCCTGATTATTGAGATCTTTTCATTTTCGGCCTTGGCCTTGACAAGCTCCAGAACCTCTTCTATGAGCTTCCCGACATCCATCTGCTGCAGATTAAGCTCAAAAGGCCTGCTCTGCTCGAGAAAACTTTCGGCAAACCTGCTGACGCGCTGAATCTCATTTTTAATGTTAAGAATCAGTGAGTCGAAGCGCTCTTTTTCGCCTTCATCATCCGGTTCATATTTTTTCCGCATGTGGTCGATGGAAAGGCTTATAAAATTGAGCGGGTTCCTGATCTCGTGCGCGATACTCATAGAAAATTGTCCTATGCCCGCGAGGTGCTCGGCCTTTCGCAGCCTTTCCTCCAGAACACGTTCTTCCTTAAGTTTGCCGACCATGTAATTGAAACTCTTTGCGAGTTCTCCTATTTCATCTTTCCTTTCAGTGCGTATTTCATGATCGAGATTGCCGAGTGCGACGCTTTTGGCAGCCTGTACGACATCCTCTATTGGTTTTGTATAACGCTTTGCAAGGATAATGCTCAGGATCAGCCCTACCCCGAAGATGATTGCAGTTGCCGTAATTCTTCTGATGTTTTTTTTCTGCATCTGGGACGAAAAGTCATCCGTATTCACGGTAAGGTGTATGTACCCATAATTTTTTTTGTCAACAACGACAGGAACAATCACATTGTAAAATTGCCCCTCGCCTATCACAGGCTCCCCGAGTTCCGCCTTGAATATGAGTTCTTTTTTTGCTTTCGTGATCCATTTTCCAACATTTTCCGGGTCTGTGCTCGATATAATCCTGTCGGAATTGCTGATGATCGAGATCTCCTTTACGCCTTTTGTCTTCAGTTTATTAAGATAGTTATGCAACCGCTTATCCTCAGGGATGCCGCTGCTGGTGACTTCTTCCACACCCATCTGTACGCCTCTTGAAATATCGGCGATCTGTTTTTCGAACTCGTTATAGATCGATGTTTCAGTCTGGTAATAGAGCAGGATGAGAATGGAGATGAGGCTGAAGCTTAAGAAAAGCATCAGGGCAACAAGTTTTTTGTTGAGGGAGAGTCTGGGAAAATAGTCTTTTATTATATTCGTGTTTAAAGGCATATATGTATTGTATATCGGTTTCTTATAAGTAGTCAATCAGAGAAACCTTTGCATAACACCCCCTTTTGCCCGATTTATTTAAAGACTTGGTTTCTGGTTGTTTCTTTTAACCAGGTACCTAATCCTTTATTTTCACCTTCCTTGTACTTGGACAAAACTGGATGTTCTTCAAGGGTTTCTGGGGAAAGATCGGGGAAGGCTATATAAAGCAATTTCGAGACTGCATCTGTAAATTACGGGGTATCTATTATAGTTTTCGAATTATCGGAGAGTGACCAGTAAAAAGCCCTGGCATCATTTTTTTCCAGCACAATATCTATGGCTGAATATGGTTTACCTTTAAACACATTCCAGAGCATTAATATTGGGCGTGTAATAAATCTCACTGATGAATAGGAAAAGTTGCTTATTCCTGAAACTATTCCTTCCGTTAAAGGTTTTATATATATCGATATGCCGCCGTCAAGAACAACGGTATATCTTGAAGGCATGTCAGTCAGTTCAAAGGCGCCTGTCTTGTAGTTCTCATTTTTCTTGCTTTCCCCGGGTTTTATCTCTTCCCTCTCGGGCTCAATGAGAGAGCTTTTTTCTTTCACCTGGTATGTGTTTACAGAAACAGGGGTGCCCCAGCAATTAAAGTCCTTTATCTGCAGTTCCTTCAGGGAAATCCCTCTCGACTTGAAATGGATTATTTTTTCCTTCATATTGAAAACAAAGTATATATCTGGGTTGCGTGACAGCTTCAGTTCTTCTTCGAGAAGCCGGCGTTCTCTTATGTATATCTCTTTGTCGTCACCGGCAAATGTCGGAAAGGCAGTGAAAGCGATGAAAAAAAATATGAACCTGAAAATGTTAATCAAAAGATATATATCCTCGTGCCAATGCCGGCTGTGGTAAAAACAGTTTTAAGGTCCTTGTCGCCGACACGGATGCAGCCGTGTGAAACGTTTCTTCCGAGCATTCTTGTATAAAGAGTCCCATGGATAAAATATCCGTTGCCGAAACCCAGCGCGTATTCCCCAAGAACACCTTTCTCTATTCTTTTCCTGGGATCTTTGGGTATCTCCTCACCATCTTCAATAAAAGCCCAGTCAGGCTTTGTCCATGCAGGTGCTATGCTCTTTGATTTTACTGTGTACTCACCTGTCGGGGTATCAAATACCCATTGCCGATTGCCCGATGGATCTTTCAATACATTGCCGCTTCCGCTTGAGACCACAGCTTCATGGATCACCGCGCTTCCTTTTTTCAGGTATAGCTTGTTCATGCCGGTGTCTATCACGATATAAACTTTGTCAGGAGTCAGGTTTTCTAACCTTTGCCTGAGCGCTGAATTTCTCTTCTTCAGGGTATCCATGCTTGTTTTTTCGTATTTAGTTTCCTCCGCATTATCGATGTTCGGCATGTTTCTGCTCCCCAGATAATATCCGGCAGCCTCGAGAGTCAGAAACATGACAAATAAAATTATAAATATTTTAAGAAATATTCCTGCTTTGAACATTTAGAGGCCTTCCATGGCGGAAGAGAGTGTGTTATTGTGATCAACAGCTCCGACAATGGTAACGGGTGTCCCGACATTAACGAGACTGAAGAGGGAATCGATCATAACGTTGTCCATCGAAATACATCCATAAGTCATGCTGTTCTTTCCGCCGCCGTGTATTTCTATGAGTCCGCCTATCCTGGAATTTGAAGGAATAAGGCCTTTTTTCTTTGCGCTGATGAAATTCCTCATATCTTCTTCGTTAGGGTAGTTTATCAATAATGCCTTGTGAAAGCGGCTTGCAGATAGTTTCTTTGTTATCCGGTATTTCCCTTCGGGGGTTTTCTGATCCCCGGCATAGCTTTTATCGAGAGAACCGTTACGTCCGAGACCGACGTTATATGTCCTGAAAGGAACGCCATTTTTATAAAGAATAAGAGTGCGCTCGCTTTTATTTACGATAACCACCTGAATGTTATTGTTTTTTGATTCAGCTATTGTCTCATCCGCCATTTGCTGCCATTTATTTATATGACTGCGATCAGCATACCGGTCAAGAATTGGACGCAACGTATTTTCAGCCGCCTTAATGAATCCCGATATATTCTTTAATTTCGCATCGGTTGCCTCGTAATCACTGTTGTCATAAGAGATAGTTGCCTCGGACAGGAGCAGTTCAGCCTTTATGAGGTCTTTCCTTGCAAGCCTCCCTTCATTGATCATTTCAGTCAACCCTTTAAGGGTCTCAATCCTGCTTTTCAAAAAGGATATCTTATCTGAAACGCTCGCTTTTTTTGTATCCTTTGTTTCTGAAATCTTCTTCTGTAAATTATGGCCGGATTCGAGCAGTATTGTCAATTCCGACTGAATTGACTTATAATCCTGAAACCATGCTAATCTTGATTTTTCTTTTATCAGGTCATCTTTTATTTTACGTAATGATATCCTGTAATTCTTAAACCCATCCGGAGCATATATTTCAGCACCTGAGAGCCAGAGGCTGTGTTCCTGTTTTTCAGCCATTTGTATTTCCGGGGGGAGCTGAGGAGCTGAACAACCTAATGCCATCATCATTATGAAAAAAATAAACGCCTTTTTAAAAATATTTCGTACCATTCGGATTCTTATCTCTATAGTTGACATAACTATTTAAATTGCTTAATAATTGCCCGCTTTATTCATGCACCTGTTCTTGCTGTACAGCATGGATCATAATTACAATTACCAGGTTCTGTTGTCAATCTTCTGGCATGTTTGAAGTCTAAAATAATGGTTCCTGGAGATAAATAAAGCACGGGCGATTTTGAATTCAAAATCGCCCGTGCCATTTTTACTTTGAACCCTGCAATCCGTCACCGATCGACAGGGACGGTGTTAGCCTTTGCGGTTCAATTATTCATATTTATCAACTATTTTTTTGCTCCGACTTTTTCCATGGCCGCTTTTACCTGATCAGAAATTGCAGTGGCCTTGTCTTTGATCGCATTAGCTTTTTCAATCGCTGCATTAAAATCTTCTGAATCAACGGCTGTCTTTACTTCGGCTAAAGAATCTTCGATGCCTTTCAGGTCGGCCTTGAATGCCTCTATATCAGCCTGTGAGCCTTTTCCTTTAGGAGCTTTGTCCAGAAGAGCCTTTGCTTCTGCTACCGCAGCTATTGCAGTCTCTTGTCCAGCAAGTGCATTTTTCTTTGCCTCTTCCTTCTTTGCCGCTAATTCTGTCTTGAGTTTATCTGCGTCAGCCTTTGCCTTTACTAAAAGCTCTTTTGCCTTTTTATAATCCTTGAAAAACTTGGCGTCCTGAACCTTAATTTCATCCTGAGCTGCCTGCATTGCATCATTTAAGCCCTTTGCTCCTGCGGCATCATATTTTTCTGCGCCGTCTGCTATGAATGCATCGATCGATGTTTTTGCTGCATTCATCTCTTCGGTCGGCTGTTTTCCGCATCCTGCAAGCACGAAGACCACGACCATGGCTAATGCCATAAACTTTAAAACATTTTTCATAATAATTCCTCCCTTTGATAATAATGATAATAAGTTTAATAAATTATATCAGTTTACATACTGACAATGAATATCCCAAGAGGCATGTTAGGCCCCGATTGATATTCGTAACATAAAGGCTCTATACAAGCAATCACCGTGCCAACTTAATTTATCCCTATTTCAGCCATTTGAATAAAAACAGCTTCCTTATTTGGGGAATTCCATCCTTATTTGGGAATATAAATTATCAATTGCTTCAAGATGCTTCAAGATGCTTGGAAAATTCAAGATTTAATGTTAATGTAGTATCTATCCGGAAACAAAGCTCGGACACAATTGAGTTTCCAATTTGAAAACAGGCAATTTTGGGCAAGCTCAAGGGAATCAAGGGATTGTGAGGAGATGGAAGAACTGACTGCTTCCCCTCCCTTGATGGGAGGGGACTAAGGGGAGGGTGGTTTATGTTAACTTGTTTAATCCGTTCGCTATAACTTATAGGGAGGAATATCCATGACTCTTAAAGCAATAAAAACTGATAAAGCGCCTGCGGCAATCGGACCCTATTCCCAGGGAATTATTTCCGGTCAGTATCTCTTTGTAAGCGGCCAGATTGGAATGAAACCCGAAACAGGTGAACTTGCAGGACCTGATTTTACTTCTCAGGCAAAACAGTCATTGACGAACCTGTCGCAAATCGTAATTGAAGCAGGATCAGATCTTTCCAGGGTGGTCTCCGTTGATGTTTTTCTGACCTCCATGGGTAATTTTTCGGAATTCAATAAAATCTACCAGTCGTTTTTCCCGGGCATAAAGCCTGCGCGTGCAGTCATTGAAGTGAGCGGTCTGCCAAAAGGTGCCTGCATCGAAATTAAATGCATTGCAATGCTTTGATATAATAGTAAAATAAAAAAGAGGTTGTTCCAATGGAACCGCAAAATGGTATTGTTAACCAGTCTGTGCGGCTCGCCGCTTACTGGCAGGAAATGGCCAATGAACTGTTGACATCGGAGGAAAAGGATATTCAGGAACAGATGATGCGGCTCCTGACACATCCTCTTGACAAGGTTATTCTCACCAGAATAATCGACCAGAGCTTCCGCTCCGACAATGCGGCAAGGGTTGCCGACCAGGTCAACAGCATTCTCAGGGAATACGGAGTTCCTGATTTTTTCTCTTCAGTCGAAAAGCTTCTGATACAGATGTTTTTAGGGCTGGGCAGACATTTTCCGCATTTTTCAGTTCCCAGAGTTATTGAAAAAATGCGTCATAACAGCAGCCGGGCAATTATTCCCGGGGAGCCCGAAGCTTTGCATGCGCATCTGCAAAAGAGAAAAAACCAGGGCGTCCGCATGAACATCAACCACCTTGGGGAAGCAGTCCTCGGAGAGGAAGAATCCGGTTACAGGCTGAAAACTTACACCGAAGATCTTCAAAATCCTGAAATAGAATATATATCGGTTAAAATATCAACCATCTATTCCCAGATACATTCGCTTGCCTTCGAACATTCCGTAAAGATTTTAAAGGACCGGCTCTCAAAACTTTACAGGGCCGCCAGGGATAACCGCTTTGTGCGCAAAAATGGAACGGTGGTTCCCAAATTCGTAAATCTTGACATGGAAGAATACAGAGATCTTGAAATAACAACCGCCGCCTTCATAAGAACTCTTGAAGAAGAAGAGTTTAAGAATCACACCGCCGGCATTGTGCTCCAGTCATATCTTCCGGACTCTTTTCCTATACAGAAAGATTTAACCGCGTGGGCTGTGGAAAGGGTTTCAAAGGGCGGAAATCCGATTAAAATCAGAATCGTCAAAGGGGCCAACATGGAGATGGAACTATTCGATGCTGCCGTTCACAACTGGCCTCTTGCCCTTTATGATAATAAGCTTGACGTTGACGCAAATTTCAAGCGCATGGTCGATTACGGCATGGACACGGACAGGATTAAGGCGGTAAATCTCGGAATTGCCTCCCATAATCTTTTTGAACTGGCGTATGCCTTCAATATTGCAAAGCAAAACAATGTATTTGAATATTTTTCTTTTGAAATGCTTGAGGGCATGGCGGATCACATAAGGCGGGCTATCCAGAAAACAACCGGTGATATACTCCTTTACGCGCCTGTTGCAACCAGAGACCAGTTTATAAACGCCATAGCTTACCTTATCCGCAGGCTTGATGAAAACACGGCTAAAGATAATTTTCTGCGTTATTCATGCAATCTTAAGACCGGCTCAAAGGAATGGTCTTTTCTGATGGACCAGTTTGTTGCCTCCTATAACCACAGAGACAAGGCCGGAGAATCTCCAAAACGCATTCAAAACAGAATGGCGGAAACTTTTCCTGAAAAAAGAGGCGCCTTTTACGGGGACGAATTCGACAACGACCCTGACACCGACTGGGCTCTTTCCGCAAACAGGAAATGGGCTGAAGGGATCAGGGACAAGTGGGAAAAAAGAAAAGATGATAAACCTTTTGAAATTCCGATAGTCATAGCAGGAGAAGAAATATATTCCGGGAGGCGGACAAAAAAGTGTTTCGATCCTTCAGCGCCCGGTATCTGCACGGCAATATCTGCCATGGCATCAGATGAAGACGCGGCTAAAGCCGTCTCGATTGCCAAATCAGACCCGGATGGCTGGAGAAAAAAAACCCTGAAGCAACGGCATGAAATTCTTTCGAAGGTGGCAGGAGAATTGAGGCTTGCCAGGGGAGATCTTATAGGAGCATCAGCCGCCAACACCGGCAAGATATTTGCCGAAGCCGATCCTGAAGTTTCCGAAGCCGTTGACTTTGCGGAATATTATCCCTATGCAGCCGGAACTTTCGCCGGCATCGAAAATATCAGGTGCTCGGGGAAAGGGGTAGGTCTCGTAATTTCTCCGTGGAATTTTCCTGTAGCAATACCATGTGGCGGGATCGTCTCTGCCCTTGCTGCCGGCAATACGGTAATATTCAAGCCTTCATCGGAAGCAGTGCTTGCCGCATGGGTTCTCTGCCGGTGCTTCTGGAAAGCCGGTATATCAAAAAATGTTCTTCAGTTCATCCCGTGCCATGGATCAGGCGCAGGGTCAAAGCTTGCCAACCACCCGGATGTGGATTTCATAATCTTAACCGGCGGGACGGAAACCGGTCTTAATATACTAAAGGAAAGACCCGGAGTATTCCTTGCCGCCGAAACGGGAGGCAAGAACGCGACCATAGTAACAGCCATGTCAGACAGGGATCAGGCTATAAAGAATGTGCTTCTCTCGGCATTCGGCAACAGCGGCCAGAAATGCTCGGCAACGTCTCTTCTGATTCTTGAAAAAGAGGTATATGAAGACAAAAACTTCATAAAGCAGCTTATTGATGCGGCAAAAAGCCTAATGGTCGGATCGGCATGGAATTTTGAAAACAAAATGGGACCTCTTATTCATTCCCCCGACGGAGATCTCAAAAGTGCAATGGAGAAGCTTGAGCCCGGAGAATCATGGGCTCTTGCACCGGAAAATATTGACGGCAATCCCCTTATGTGGACTCCCGGAATAAAATGGGGGGTTACTCCTGGATCTTATACCCATATGACCGAATTTTTTGGCCCGATACTCGGTGTTATGTGCGCTGATGATCTTGACCATGCCATTCAACTTGTTAACCAGACAGGTTATGGCCTCACTTCAGGTCTCGAAAGCCTTGACAAGCGGGAGCAAAAACTATGGAAGGAAGGGATAAAAGCCGGCAACCTTTATATCAACAGGGGTACAACAGGCGCTATCGTTCTCCGTCAACCTTTCGGCGGAATGGGAAAATCTGCAATCGGAGCAGGCATCAAGGCGGGCGGTCCCAATTATGTTGCCCAGTTTATGAATTTCGAAGACATATCATACCCGAAAACCGGAGCCATACATACCGACCATGCCCTGTTGAGACTTGCCCGGGAATGGAACCTGAAATTACAATGGGGGGAATTCAATCCGTTTAAGGACGATATATATAAAACAATACGCGCGATAAAAAGCTACCTTTTCAATGCAGAACAGGAGTTTTTCGCTGAAAAAGATTATTTCCATCTGCGCGGGCAGGATAACATTGTGCGCTACCTGCCTGTGGGGAGAGTTTTGGTACGGCTGCATAAAGATGATTCTCTTTTTGATGTCCTTGCGCGAATAGCCGCCGTAAAGATTGCAAAATGCGGGCTTATCGTCAGTATCCCCGCTGAAATGAATAATATGGCGACGTCCTTCCTGGCAGGCATGGAAGGGAAATCCTTCCTGCAGGAAGCGCCGGTTATCCGTCAGACAGATCGGGATCTTGCCGGTATGACAGGAGATGTTCAGCGCATCCGCTATGCAGCGCCTGACCGTGTTCCTTTTGAAATTTTTCAGGAGGCCGCTAAAACAGGCTTTTATATTTCAAGGACAAAAGTGGTTATGGAGGGAAGGATCGAACTTATGCACTATTTCCATGAGCAGAGCATCTGCGACAGTTATCACAGGTACGGCAACCTTGGAGAACGAAGTATTCTTTAGTTTCCATACGGAAATAAATTAACAGATTACTCTCTGCAAAAAAAGCTCCCGGTTGTGGAATTAAGTTGATTATGATAAATCAGCGCTAATAAACTTGATGGACTTGTACAAAGTCCATCAACAGGCCGAGGGCGATTCAGGCCCGGCCTGGGGTGAGAGTGGAACCGCTTGAATTTATTTCAAGCGGCGGGAGAGGGGAATCCCTTTCCCGCCAAGTAAAAAGTCATTTTTGACTTTTTACGAAGGTATCAAACTTGAAAAAGGTCGGAATTTTGCCCTTTTTGTCATTCCTGCGAAAGAACGCCTCGGCGGATCTTTTCAAGCAGTTCTGGACTCCCGTTTTCAAGGTAGTGACGGGATTCCCGACTTTTTACAAAGCCATTAATTATTGCATAATCTTAATTTGATACAGAATTTAACGGAAGGAAGACATTGAATTATAACAATAAAATTACAGGCCGGATACTCTGCAACTTATTCAGCATCCTTGTCTTTGTAATGTTGTTTATTTCTCTTATTTGCGGATATTCAAACGCCGGGACATTAATGCCTGAAGGAATTGTCATTAAAGATAAATTTCTCCCCGGCAAGGGCCTTCCAATCGGAAAAGTTCTCTCCGTTCAGGAAAGCGTCATTATAATTCATTTAAATAATAAATCAGGATACAAGGCAAGGAAAGAACTTCCTGTTTACGAACGTGACACTGTTATCACACAAAAAAATGGACGCATTGAGATCCTCTTGAATGACGAAAGCAAATTAATTCTTGCTTCAGAAACAAAAATGGAACTTACAAAAAGCGTTTATGATCCAAAAAAGAAAACAAGAAATGCTCTTATAAACATGAGCATTGGGAAAGCCCGTTTCCTGGTGACGAAACTGTCAAATTACAACTCATCCGAGTTTAAAGTAAAAACAAATACAGCCGTAGCAGGAGTCAGGGGATCCGATTTTGTCGTAACGGCCAAACCCGTCGTTACAGAAATATCAGCCCTTGCAAAAACAAGCCTTGAAGTTACAAATATATTATGGCCGGATAAAATCACGCTCCTTTCCGATTATGAAAAAACAATTGTCAAGCGTGATGCTCTTCCGTCCCCTGCTGAAAAAATCCCGGCGGATGAAATCAATCAGATTCAAAATGAACTGGGTGGGTCTATAGGTTCAGATATATCGGGCGTAGTCATTAACAAGTTTTCCGGAAGTAACCTGACAAATGTCGCAATAGGAAAAGGAAGCGAAGCGAATCTTGGTGCTGTAAATATAAAAGGATCCAAAATAAAAGGCGTGATTGTAAACGAGGGTTCGGCCTCAAATGTGACAAATGTGGCAATAGGTGAAGATGCCAATGCGAACACAAGCTCCATAATAATAAAATAGTCATGTGACGGCTTCATAAAAAGCAATATTTCACACGAAGGCACAAAGACGCGAAGAAAGGCCTATTGAAAACATTCAGGTTTTTCTTTGTGTCCTCCGTGCTCTTTGTGTGAGAACGATTTTTTATTAAGATATCATGATTGGTCCCTGAAATCAGTTGAGTCATGTTTATAAAGAAATTTCATATTGCAGAAAATTGACAAGAACAAAATAATATTAGCCGTAACAAGTGGTTTACTCCTCACAGGTTCTTTCCCTCAAACCGGTCTTTCATGGCTTGCCTGGTTTGCCCTTACCCCCCTTTTAATTGCCGCGAAAGACCTGCGATTCAAAGACGGCTTCAAGATAGGCCTGCTGACCGGTCTTGTTCATAATCTTACGCTCTTCTACTGGCTTTCCTACACCATGGAAACCTACGGCCATCTTCCGATTTACCTTGCCATACCGATACTGTTTCTCTTATCCTTCTACCTGTCTCTCTATATCGCTTTATTTTCCGGCGCATTAACCAGGATAACAGTAAAGCCTTTGATGCTTTTTTTTATGATCCCCGCCATATGGGTTTCGCTTGAATACATCAGATCCTTTCTGTTTACAGGTTTTCCGTGGGAACTGACCGCATATTCCCAGTATAAGTCATTGCATGTAATACAGGTTTCAGATATATTAGGTCCGTATGGAGTATCTTTCCTGCTCGTGTTATCCAATGCAGCGATTTTTATTGGTTTTCTATACCTGACTGAATCAGGTTGGAGGAGGAAAAGGGTTTCGGGAGTCCATTTTGCGTCATCAGCACTCATATTTCTCTTTGCGCTGACAATTGTATGGTTTTATGGTAAAATCCGGATAGAAACAACGGATAAAATTGTTTTGGCTTCTTACAAGGCGAGAGTTTCAGTAATACAGGGAAACATAGGCCAAGCAGAAAAATGGGACCCGGCATTACAGTATTCGGCTACAAAAAAATATCTGGATTTATCCGCTTCTGTTGCCGCAGAAAAACCGGAGCTTGTTGTATGGCCAGAAACAGCAGCCCCTTTTTATTTTCTGTATGATACAGGTCTGACTGAAATGGTTCAGATGGGCATTGCTGAAACCGGGGTAAATTTTTTGATAGGCAGCCCCTCATTTGTGCAGACCAAAGGCAGCATTGAGTACTACAACAGCGCATATCTGGTCGGCCCGGATGGGAAAGTTTCCGGAAAATATGATAAGGTCCATCTTGTCCCTTTTGGCGAATATGTGCCTTTAAAAAAATGGCTTCCTTTTCTTGGAAAAATAGTTGAACATGTGGGCGATTTCTGTCCGGGCAAAAAAGGCGCCACCATCAGTTTAAACGGTCAAAGTCTGGGCGTGCTGATATGCTACGAGCTGATATTTCCTTACCTGTCAAGGGCGGAAGTTAAAAACGGAGCCGGCCTGCTTGTAAATATTACAAATGATGCCTGGTATGGAAAGACAAGCGCCCCATATCAGCATTTTTCAATGGCTGTTTTCAGGGCTGTTGAAAACAGGCGGGCATTGGTAAGGGCCGCAAATACAGGGATCAGCGGATTTATAGATCCTTCGGGAAGGATTATAGCATCCACTCCCATTTTTGAAGATGCGGCCATGACAAGAACTATTCCGATATTAAAGGAAATAACTCTTTACACGCGGTTCGGCGATTTTTTCGCATTTATATGCCTTGCCGCTGCAGCAATAACTTTACTGATAAAAACAAAATGAGAGATTTGAACTTGAGGAGGTAGTGATATGTCTATAGATCTTAAGCAGAACATAAAGGATATAAACCAGAAAATAATTGAGCTGAAAGGCTATCTTTGACTTAGATAACAAAGAAAAAAGATTAAAAGAGATCGAATTCCTTATCTCAAAAGATAATTTCTGGGAAAGCCATGATAAAGCGACGCCCCTTCTGAAAGAGAGAAGGCTTCTTTCAAGCAAGATAGAGAGTTTCAATAAGCTTGCCACAGATTTTGAAGAAAGCGAAATCATGTTTAATCTGGCCATGGAAGAATCCGACTCGTCGGTCATTGAAGAAGTCTCCCGCCAGCTCCAGGGTATAAGAGACAAAATTAAAAAAACCTCCCTCGATCTCATGCTTGACGGAGAGGATGACCAGAATAATGCAATTGTTTCGATAAATGCAGGCGCCGGCGGAACAGAGGCACAGGACTGGGCCGAAATACTGTTCAGAATGTATGCAAGATGGGTCGAAAGAAAAGGTTTCAAATTCAACCTCGTCGATTTTCAGCCGGGTGACGAGGCCGGAATCAAAAGTGTAACCTTCATGGCCGAAGGTGAATACGCTTTCGGATATTTAAAAACCGAAAAAGGGGTCCATCGCCTTGTAAGAATTTCGCCTTTTAATGCAAACGGGAAAAGGCATACCTCCTTTGCTTCCGTTTTTGTATATCCTGAACTGGACAACGAGATAGCCATCGATGTTGATGAAAAGGATTTAAGGGTTGATGTATTCAGGGCGAGCGGTGCGGGGGGGCAGCATGTCAACAAAACAAGCAGCGCGGTCAGGATTACCCACATGCCCACAGGCATAGTCGTTCAGTGCCAGCAGGAAAGATCCCAGCACCGGAATAAGGAAATGGCAATGACTGTCTTGAAATCGCGCCTCTACCAGGCAGAGAAACAGAAGCAGGATGACAAACTGCAGGAGATGCATGACGGCAAAGAAGAAATAGCCTGGGGCAGCCAGATCAGGTCATACGTTCTGCATCCATACCAGATGATCAAGGATCACAGAATAAATCTTGAAACGGGAAATGTAAGCAGCGTTCTTGACGGGGCGATTGATCCTTTCATAGAGGGCGTTCTTCTCGCCAGAAAGGCGTAAACGAAAGATAATGGATATTTTACATGCTGCAGAAACATTCAATCAACCCGGTTGATATAATTTGTGAATACTATGATCCCGGATCAAGGACATATGAAATCCTTTTACGGCATGGAATGCTTGTTGCGCAAAAAGCTATGGATGCCGCAAGGAAAGTGCCTCATCTTAAACCTGATATGGAATTTATTGAAGAGGCGGCGCTGCTGCATGATATAGGAATTTTCCAGACAGACACACCGCAACTTGGCTGTTCCGGAAAATATCCATATATCTGCCACGGATACCTTGGCCGCGAGATACTGGAAAAGGCGGGGCTCCCGAAACATGCTCTTGTTTGCGAAAGACATCTGGGTGTTGGAATATCGGCTCAAGAGATCATAAAAATCGGGCTCCCTGTTCCTGAGCGGGATATGATTCCCCTCTCGGTTGAAGAACAGGTTGTCTGCTATGCCGATAAGTTCTTTTCAAAAAACTGGAATCTCATAGCAAAAAATAATTCGGAAGAAGACATTCTCCGAGTCCTTGAGTCTTACGGGAACGGCTCTGCTGAAAAATTCAAATCGTGGCAAATGATGTTTGAACCGCAACAGCGAACGCATTCCCCGTAGCTTGCTGCGGGGTTAGTGAGCGAATTATAAAAAGACAAAAAGTCCTTACGGTCGAAGATTCTCCGTAGCTTGCTACGGAGAGCTTCAATAACATTTTGGGATCACCTCCAAAAAATCGGTGTTCCAGGATTTAAAGGATCAGGAGAAAAGAAAGCTTGTCAGAAGTTAAAAAGAAACATAGGGGAGGTTGAGAGAATGCTGAAACAAGACCTTAAAAAAGCCCTTCGTTTTTATTTCATAACAGACGATAAAGCGCCTGCGATCGAGCCCTTTGATCAGGCGAAGATCGCCATCAGGGCAGGGGCGACGATCATCCAGTACAGGAACAAGTCCTTCTCTTCAGGTTGTTACAGGGAGGCTGAAGAAATCAGAGATTTCTGCAAATGCAACGGCGTACCGTTTATCGTAAACGACAACGTCCTTCTCGCCAAAGCTTTGAATGCAGACGGAGTTCACCTGGGTCAGGATGACGAATCTCCTGCTGTCGCGAGAAAAATTCTGGGCGCTGAAGCCATAATAGGCATCTCTGTCTCAAATCTTGACGAGCTTGGGAAAACCGTTCTTTCAGACTGCGATTATATCGGAGCAGGCCCGGTTTTCGCCACCGGCACCAAGGAAGACGCAAATAAGGAAATGGGGCTTGAAGGACTACAGTCGATTGCCGAAAAGGCATCCCTGCCTGTTGTTGCGATAGGAGGCATAACCGAAAAAACGGCTCAATCCTGTTTTCTCAGCAAGGCAGTCGGAATTGCAGTGATAAGCTCTATCTCAAGGGCTTCCGATCCGTTAAAGGCTGCGCTCAAGATAGGCCTGGCCTGCTCCTGCCGCGTGCGCTCTTTATTGCGAACTCCATGGAACGATGAGTTCGGGCTTATCGAAAAACTTTTGAAAAAGGTGCCTGCCGCATTGAACATGATAGTTCCTCCCGGAGATGACGCATGCCTTCTTGCTCCGGTTTCAAACCCGGTAGTGACGACGGATACACAAAGAGAAGGAGTCCATTTCATGCTCAACTGGCAGACTCCTGAAGAGGTAGGAATAAAAGCGGTTGAAGTAACATTCAGTGACCTTGCCGCCTGCTATGCACGCCCCGTGACCTTTTTCATCAATCTTTCTCTTCCTTCTTATGTTTCAGACACCATGATTGAAGAGATATACAAAGGAGTTGCTAAAAGCCTGAACAGGCACGAATGTTCACTTGGAGGAGGAAATATATCAGCGGGAAACCAGCTTTCCCTGGATCTCTTTGCGGTGGGATCAGGAAGAAATGATATATTCCCCAAGCGTTCGAATGCAAGGCAGGGTTACGGTCTTTACTGCACAGGCCCTTTAGGCCTTGCACGGGCAGGTCTTGAATCGCTGACAATAAATGATCCGGGTTTTAAGGATCTTATATTAAAATTCAAATTACCTGAGGCAAGATTTGATGCCGCCCAGATACTTGCAGAAGCAGGGGTTGACTGCGTCATGGATATAAGCGACGGTCTTGCCGGCGACGCAGGCCATATCGCAAAGGCATCCGGAATAACAATTGAACTCGATCTGATGTCATGCCCCTTCGATCCGTCTCTTGTTTCTTTCTGCAGAAAATATGGTAAAAAACCGGAAGAGATTGTCGTCGCAGGAGGAGAAGATTATGAACTTCTTTTTGCCTGCCGCCCGGATATTTATAAAACAATTTCAAAGAAACTGAAAGGCTCTTATAAGGTCGGACGATGTCTGCCCTTTTCCGGAAAGCATCTAATAACCATTCCCGGAATCGATTCCTTTCAGCACGGGAAAAAATCATAAATTTTCCCCTTGCAATTCGGTGCATAGACTGTTAAGTTTTACCTGAAATCCGATTGGGGTGTTCTGCATATAGGGGCGGAACTGAGATAAAACCCACTGAACCTGATACAGATAATACTGTCGTAGGGAACTCGGAGAATATATCCCCTGAAGGCAATTTTTCTTCCAATATTCTTTCCGAAGTTTTCCCCGACAACAAAACCGGTTTCAGGTTCATGGTTTATGACTTGCCACTATCGGATGAACAGTTTTTCTTACTATTTGATGGCAAAGTAAAAATTCAGTATGCAAGGCGCGCAAATCTTGAGGAATGAGGCGTACACATAAGTACGCCGCAATGACGAAAGATGAAGCGCAACACAGCAGAATGACTTTTTACGAAGCCATCCGGAGATTAAAGATGAAAACAGCTTTGACAATAGCAGGCTCTGATCCTTCGGGCGGCGCCGGCATACAGGCTGATCTTAAAACTTTCCACGCCCATGGCGTTTTTGGGATGAGCGTTGTCACCGCCGTGACGGTGCAGAACACACAAAAAGTTTACAGTGTACAGGAAATCGATCCCCAAATAGTATATGACCAGATTGTATATCTCTTTGAAGATATCAGGATCGATGCAGTCAAAATAGGAATGGTTTCCAGCATAGTCCTGATTGAAACAATCGCAAAAGCCCTTCAAAAAGTTGATCCTCCGGTCGTGATACTTGACCCGGTCATGATTTCAAAAAGCGGGTACAGCCTTCTTAATCAGGATGCGCAAAAAGCCCTGATCCGGAAGCTCTTTCCTCTTGCAGAAGTTGTTACTCCGAACATTTATGAGGCGGAAGCCCTGGCGGACATGAAGATAGAAAGCACGGATGAAATGAAACATGCCGCGGCCAGGATTTTAAAACTCGGAGCGAAAAAGGTAGTCGTAAAAGGAGGACATCTCGGCGGAAAACTCGCAACGGATATTTTATACGACGGGATTCTTTTTAAAGAACTGACGGGGAAAAGGATTGAAACAAAAAACACTCACGGAACAGGCTGCACTTTTTCTTCCGCGATAGCGGCAAATCTTGCGAAGGGACTCGATTTTTTTAATGCCGTCTCTGATGCCAAGGCATATATATCAGGCGCAATTGAGCATTCGCTTGAAATCGGGCACGGTCACGGCCCTGTCGACCATTTCTTTGCTTTTCACGAAAGAGCCGGAAAATACGATGGAAAGTAAACAATCTTTAACATCGACAAATCTTTTTTTCCTCTGGTTCGGAGCATCCGTCTCGGTTGCCGAAATACTGACAGGCGGATTCCTTGCCGATCTTGGAATTTTGAAAGGCATGTGGGCCATAATTCTGGGGCATCTTGCGGGAACAGCCCTGCTTGTATTGGCAGGTATCATAGGTTTCAATGAGAAGCTTCCTTCCATAATGTCAACCCGGATATCATTCGGAAAACAGGGTTCTTACCTGATTTCAATAATTAATATCCTTCAGCTTATTGGCTGGACGGCCATTATGATTATTGAAGGAGGAAGAGCGATCAATGTCGTAACATCTTCTCTCTGGAATTTCGACAACATCGCGGTCCAATCGGTTGTAATGGGGCTTTTGATAGGAACCTGGGTCATTTCCGGATTCCAGGGGTTCAAAAAGTTAAACATGGCGGCCGTTTCCCTTCTTCTTATTCTGACCGTTGTAATGACTGTCGCGATTTTCAGGCAGGCCCCGGACTTTTCAGGCGTTAAAAGCACTGGGTTTTTCGGAACCGGATTCGAGCTTTCCATAATAATGCCGTTAAGCTGGTTTCCCCTGATAGCGGATTATACTTCTATGTCGGAAACAAAAAAAGGAGCCTGGATTGCCCCCTTTGCGGGATATTTCACCGGAAGCTGCTGGATGTATGGCATCGGGATGTTCGGAGGAATCTATTCCGGTTCACCCGATCCGACAGGCATGATGATTGCCGCAAATCTCGGTATAATCGCCCTGATGATAATAGGCCTGTCAACCGTAACAACAACATTTCTGGATGTTCATTCGGCGGCGATCTCGCTTCTAAATATCTTCCCTAAGATAAAAAGAGGGCTTGCCGGAATCTTTTTCGCTCTTTTAGGAACCCTTCTTGCGATCTTTTTTCCGATAGAGCAGTACACCTCTTTTTTGTATATCCTGGGCTCCATTTTTTCTCCGCTCATATCCATTCTGCTTACGGACTATTTCATTCTCAAAACCGATTCGCGGAATAAAAAGGCTGACCCTGTTGCGATGACCTCTCTCGCTGCAGGGATCATCTTCTACTATCTCATCAAGCCGGTTCAGCTCATAACCGGCCCGACACTTGCAACAATTCTTTTCACTTTTGTGCTTCACTATATTTTTAGGACTGTTTTCTGTTTTGATTCAAAAAGGAGATCAGGCATATGACACTCGTAAAAAATGAATTTGCGAAAAGAGCAGGAAAGATCCTCGAACTGATTCGCACCAAACGGCCTTTGGTACACCACATAACCAATATGGTTGTAATGAATGATACTGCCAACGTAACCCTCCACGTGGGCGCATTGCCGGTAATGGCCCATGCGCCACAGGAAGTGGCCGAAATGGTCTGCTTAGCAGGCGCATTGGTATTAAACATCGGCACACTGACATCTGAATGGATCGAGTCGATGCTCATTGCCGGACGCAGATCAAATGAGCGGGTGATTCCCATTATACTTGATCCTGTCGGCGCAGGGGCAACAAAATTGCGAACTGAAAACAGTCTATGTTTGCTGCGTGAATTGCAGGTCGCGGTCCTGCGAGGCAATGCAGGCGAGATCGGTGCGGTATCGGGCGCCGGAGGGGAAGTAAGGGGAGTGGAAAGCATTCGCGGCCTGGATGATCCGGTGGCTACAGCCAAGTCCCTGGCCAGACGGTACAAGACCGTGGTGGCAATTACCGGCGCCCGCGATATCTTAAGCGACGGGGAACGCGTGCTTGGTGTTGATAACGGCCATGTCTGGCTGTCCACTAACACCGGAACGGGCTGCATGTCCACTGCCATCACCGGTGCTTTCTGCGCGGTTGAGCAGGATTATCTTATAGCTGCGGCAGCCGCGCTGGCCTGCTACGGCCTGGCAGCAGAAATTGCAGCCGCAGAGGCGAGAGGACCGGCTTCATTCAAGGTTGCCCTGCTCGACAATCTATACAATATGACTCCCGCACACTTGGCTGAAGGAGCTAAAATAATTGACCTTACTTGATGTTTGCGGACACGAATCATTCCAGCGGATGGATAAAAACTACCGCTGATTTCAGCCGTTGAGCCGCATTTTGCCCTCAAAACCGAATCGGCGGGGCTTTATAGGTAGAAATAAATGAAAAACATAACATTATTATTGGTTATATTCTTAACTGGATGTGTTGGAATCCCTGAAAACGTCAACCCCGTTGATAATTTCAGTTTGGCGAAATATTTGGGGAAGTGGTACGAAATTGCTCGGTTGGATCATTCTTTTGAACGAGGCCTGACACGAGTAACGGCAGATTATAGTCTAAGGGAAGATGGTGGTGTCAGAGTATTAAACCGCGGTTACTCTGAAAAGGAAAAAACATGGAAGGAAGCTGAAGGGAAAGCCTACTTTGTTCAAAGACCGGATCAAGGGTATTTGAAAGTTTCTTTTTTTGGGCCCTTTTATGGCTCTTACATCGTATTTGAACTCGACCATGAAAATTATCAATATTCGCTCGTGAGCGGACCTGACAAATCGTATTTATGGATTCTGGCAAGAGACCCTGAAATAAGAGATGATCTTAAAAACATCATCATAGCAAAAGCGGCAACACTGGGTTTTGACACAAGCAAACTTATATTTATCAAACATCGATAAGCGCCCAACAGTCATTCCAGCCGACGCCTTTGGCACTGCTGAATTCAGTCGTTAGCGGGCTTGAATATAACAATACAATAACTTTTGAGATAATCATATTTAAGAGAAAAATCGAAGAAGATCAGGATGAAGCTTTTGTAGGTTTAGAAGCAAATAGGAAACCGGCTCCCTATTTATCATCGGGATATCTTTTGCCAACGGCGTGGATGACATCAAGGGCGGAGAAAAAGGCATCTATCATCTCAGCGTCGAACTGTTTCCCGCTTTCGCTTTTCAGGTTTTCCAAGACATCTCCTTCATCCCATGGCTCCTTGTATGACCTGTGGGAAGTCAGGGCGTCATAAACATCGGCAATAGCCACCAATCGCCCGAACGGAGGGATTTCTTCCCCTTTCCGGCCCCGGCCCTTTCCATTCTTGCATTCATACCCTGGGATACATTGGGCAGTCATCGGATTAATATAACCCGGGTAGCCGTTGCCATCCCATCGTTCGTGATGGGTTAAGGCCACATGAAAAGCAGCCTCGTCAAAATCAGAATGGGAATTTAAAAATAGCCCGGCACCTATATGGGTGTGTGACTTCATGACCTCGTACTCAGCCGCTTCAAGCCTTGCAGGTTTCTTTAAGATCGTATCTGAGATGGCCACCTTTCCTACATCATGCAGCATGGCGGCAATCCGCAGGATATCCTTGTTCTTCTCTATGTCTTTATGAGATATACCGCGTCGAGATGCCCAGACTTCGTATATTTCCACTGCATAACTGCCCACACGGTTTACATGGGCTCCCGTCTCCTTGGGGTCCCGCATCTCAGCCATCTTTATCATCCTGAGGATGATATCCCTTGTCAGTTGTGCCCTTTCAATAGCTATTGCGGCATTGTTGGCAAAGTGCATGATAAATGGTTCATCATCCCTTGAGAAAGGCATCATATTGCTGTTTTCATCCAAGGTATTAATCAACTGCATTACCCCCAGGATTTCGCTCCGATGGTTTTTCAGAGGGAATGTCAGTACCGATCTGGTGTGGTAATTTGAGATTTCATCGTACTTTTTGGCAAATGAATATGGTACATTTTCAGGCAATTCATGGACATCGGAGATGTTTAACATCTCTCCTGTCCCGGCCACATACCCGGAGATGGATTCATTGTTGATAGGTGTTGAAAAGGTGGCGTAAATCAGCTTTTGCCCGGTAGGAAGCCTTTTTTGAAGTGTTTCATTCTGTGTATAGCTGAACTTTAACCGGTTGCCCTCTTTTATGTATATGGAACCGGCATCGGCATTGACAAATCTCCGGGCCACAGTTAGAACTCTTTCAAGAAGGATGTCCAGGTCATTAACCCTGGCGATCTCCTGCCCAACCTCGATTATCTGTCTGAGTTTTTGTTTCTCATCAAGCATAATGGCTCCTTTTCATTATACCTAAATCCTGCAATCGAACCACAGCCAAAAGTTATCGCTTCTAAACGAGCACACAGAGAAAACCCTTCAAGTTAAAAGAAGATAAAGGTTTCTTTTCAAAGAGTTAGCAATAAGAGACAAGTTGCCTAATGGGTAATGAAGTTGTAAAAAGTCCGAATGCCGCCAAATGATAAGAATTTGCTTTTCGCGTTTTGGTGTATCGCATCAAACGGCTTGTATGTCAACTTTGATGGACTCGTAAAAACTATATTTTCTCACAAAGGCACGAAGAACGCGAAGAAAAAATTATTTAATATTAATAAGTTATCTTTGTGATCTTTGTGGCTTGGTGTGAGATCCTGACTTACAACGAAGTCATATTGCTAATATGATATAATTTATTAATATTCTTTAATATTATACCACACTACCGATTTTTGATTTCGTTGCTAACAGGATGCCGTTCACGGCATAAAATTGCTTTTTACGAAAGCATCAACTTTAAGGCCCCTATATATTGTGGAGACGGCCGGTTAAGTCCAAGGATTCGCCAGGGGGATCTCTGCATGCTTAAAATCTTCTTCGTTTCGCGTCGCAAGTGTTAGGCCCCCGTGTAGCACGATGGCCGCGATCAATGAATCCATGGCCGCCATTTTCTTGCCCTGCGACTCCAGGTTGCCGACAAGCCGTCCCCATGTTAACATGACCTCTGTGTCGATCGGAAGGATTCGTCCCTGGAATCGATCCAGCAGGTCGTAAGCCAGCCATTCCTGAAGAGCTGCCTTTCGCTGCGAGTCGGGAAGCTTTTGAATACCCTTCCGGATTTCGCCGATTGTGACGACGCTCAGGTAAACATGCTCCTGATCGAGCCCGTCGAGCCATTCGACAACTTTGCCCAAGGGATTCCGGGCAACCAGTTCGGAAATCACGCAGGTATCCAGAAGGTATTTCATAGGTCAATGTCCGACCGCACTGCGTCCATATTGCGCTGCAGGTCAATGTCGACACCTGTCAATGGTGATTGGCGGAAGAATTCGGAGAGGGGTTTTGGGGAAGCCAGCAATTTGCGATAGTCTTTGCAGGATAAGACGATGACAGCTTCGACACCGCGTTTTGTCACGAGTTGCGGTCCTTGGGAGAGAGCGCCTTCCACTACTTCACTGAACTTGTTTTTTGCTTCCTGCAGTTGCCAGATGTGCTTCATGGCGACACCTCCTGTCTAGTCTGTCTAGATGGTATCGGAATGGCCGGGGCTTGTCAAGAAATATCCATCTCCCGAATTCCAAATGACAAGAATTTGCTTTTCGCATTTTGGTGTATCGCATTAATCGGCTTGTATGTAAACGTTAAACACGCGCAAGTCTTCGGTTTTGTTCCTTTCCAGGCAGCCGCAATCCGATTCATAAAATCATTGCGGTCGGTATCATCTTAAAAATCCCGGCTCGCACGATTCTTCGGACAATGATATGATGAAGACAGTGCATTACCCTTGCTTTTTCTATCACATGTCGTCCTGATATCATAAAACATTCAGATTATAAACTGTATATTAATAGATGTTTCCCATACCCCCCTGTCCCGATCAGCTTGCCCTCCACCTTCCATCCTCGTCGCAACGAAACTCACGATAGGCCGAACATTCGATAACATGAAATAGAGTAACGACGGAATTAATGGGCGGCTCTCGGCGTTATGCCTGTTTGCCCATCGTTGTTCCGGATCTTCTTTAAAATAGATGATAGGAAGGCCGAATTTGAGGTCGTTTATCTCCTCACCCACCGTGTTTTAGGAGATATTTGTTGGATATTGCCTTGAACGATATCTTGCCCTGATTGGACGGCGTCTCGTCAACAGAGCGGAAGACTATCCCCTCACGTTCCGCCTGCGGATTGAGGAGCGATTTATCTTCGGCATAGGCAAGGAGTTGTTCACGATCGAAGCCGTCTATGGAAAAGCGCTCCGATACGACAGGCACGCCTTTAAAGCCGAACTCATCGAGCAGTGTACGGTAGGCCGTGGCCGAAAAATAGCGTTGCCGCGTGATGTCGAAGATGTTGAAGATGAAGATATCCTGCCCTTTCAGTCCGTAAACATTCGACTGGATACCGTAGCCGAGAACCTCACCCTGCACCGCAAGATAACTTCCCGTCCGGGCGTGGTAGGCGCGTAGTTTCGCTTCAATGTCATATTTTCCGGCAAGTTTCCAAAAGGTCTGCTCGGGAGTCTCGCGAAACTCCCAGTTCCTGCCACAGACATGGAGGCCCGCCTCGTCGAGGATAAACGAGCTCGATGTGCCGTCAACCTTCTCAGTAACGAAGAAAGACATGCCGGCAAAAGCTGCAAGGTCAAGGTTTTGCACCCGCTCTTCGTCGGTTTTCGGTACACTGCCCGGGTAGGCGCCGACTACATCACCAGCGATGGATGCCGGAATAGGCGGTTCGTAAAGGGTGATGCCGAGAATTTCGGTCACCTCGTCACCCGCGGCATATTTCCCGGCCGGCAGCACCTCGTCGATCTTGAAAACAATTCCCTGCGACAAGGCGCCGCGAAACTTTTTGGTCCGCAGGCGAAACTTGTCCTGCCGCAAAAATTCGTACTGCGGCTGTTCGGGAAAGACCGAATCTATCTCGCAATAGACAACAAGCATTCTCGGCTTGATCTCCTGCGCCTTCCTCACCACGACCTGCCAGCCTCCGAAGACCGCCAGTTCGATCGCGTCGGCCCCTTCGATCGGACGTATCTCGTCAACCTTCCGAATTGTTGCAAGTTTTCTCATAAATTAATCCACACCACTTTTTACTTCTCTCTGCTGAATTTTGCTTTGAGCTTAAGCAAAGAATCCTGCAGAGGCGGTCGCAGAATGTTTTTGTGTGTTGTAATCAGGTTGTCCTCTTCAGCCTCGAACAGACAATTAACGATATCATAAATTAATTTAGCGTCAAGACTTCCCTCTACAGGCAAAGTACTGGTAAATCTGGGATGCCCTGATGCTCTCAACCTTTTACCTTTATTTCTAAGCCCGGAGAGGAAAAAGCCTATCAGGATACTGCCGAGTAGGCATCGATATCATACGAATACGCTAAGTTTATTAAGATGTAACTTGCTGTTTAAAGTTCTGTATTAATCTTGGTGGGTAATTTTTTCAGTTATTATCTGTAATCCAGAAATTAATTCAAAGTCCTTACCGTTATGGGTTACAAAAGGTGCTTTGTGTCGTACTGCGCAAGCCGCTATCCAAGCATCATTGAAAGATATGGGCCGACCTATTCGTTGTCGCTCGACTACTATCTTCCCATATCGCTTTGCGATTTCATGGTCGTAGGGAATCACGATATAATTCTTGAGAGCAGTTTCTAATTTAAGTCTTCTCTTCTGTTCCCAGTTGCCTTTTTCTGCTCCATAATAAAGTTCACCCACAGTAATAAAAGAAATTGCAATCAGTTTTCCTTTAAGGTGTGAAGCATAGGCTTTCGCTTCAGGACCTCCACGCATCATATAAGAGACAATATTTGTATCGATTATGATCTTCGGAGCGGTCATAATTTAACATTCCTTGCAAGGCTTTGTTGGCGCAACGTATGGATATCCTCTTCAAACCCATCATCCGGTTTACCCGGCCATGTTCCAAATAAGATGCTAATATCATCAATCGGCTTAACTCCCTGAATCTGTGCTAATTCCTCTATACTGAGAGACTGCCAGAAACTTGTGGGCAAGGGGGTGCCTTGTGGCAAAAGGTCGTCCGCTTCCTGTTCCCTATCCTCAAGGCGCTGAATATCATGCAGTACAATACTGCTGATTTTGCCAGTGAAAGGGTCTTCCTTTGCCTCTCCGATAACTTTTATATAATGCAGGATATTATCTAAAACTTCTTCCTTTCGATCTTCATCAAAAAGGCAAAGAACCGGATCACCTATTGATGGATGTACCCGGCAACGAGTGCCATGTTCTTTAAAATCCGCCATCAACAAACGGCCTTCGATTGTTCGAATGTTGACCTGAGGTCCTGTAATGCGATCTTGTATGCGTTGGAACCCTTTTGAATCGTATCGCGATTCTATAGGTTGGGGTCGATGTTTCAGGGAAAAGCTGATTTCACTAACGCCTTTTTCAAAAAGAGTGCCGAGATCCCGCCAGGCTATCAATACTCCCGGATCAAAACCGGCAGGCAGCTCATCATTTGATTGCTGAACCAGTTGCAGACCCATTAGGGATTTTTCAATAATTTCCAGTCCGAAATCTATCCCATCCAAAGATTTCTGTTCGGAGGATCTTTCAAAACCAAGTATGGTGGCTGGGCTGCCATGAGTTATTTCAACGAGATCGAGCGCAATCTCATCCTTTATACTTTTCTGTGCCGGCCCCTTGCGAATGCTATCAGCTTGTCCCATTAAAACCATTCCACAGCGGTGTAATGTCTTGTTGAATTGTGATATCAATTGCAAGAGATGGCTTACAGAAATCCTGCCGGAACCGACTGACTTTCCTGCTAAGCGGATTGATAAAAAATGTTTAGGTTCATTCACTGAGGCAATCACCTCCTTATCCGAAATTATCCCA
>JAABQB010000070.1 GCA_011391695.1 Desulfobacteraceae bacterium
AAGGGGCTGGCGTGATGTGAGGGTCATGTCTATCTTTGCCGGAACAAATGAAATTATGAAGAATATCGCCGCAAAGTTCATGGGCTTTTGAGCCCGAATATCACAAATTATTTATAAGCATTTCCTGGATCAGAATGCGGAAATTTTCTGAGAGGAATGTCAATTCGAACTGCCTTGTAAAATAACCACTTCCATCTCATTGGAATTATCAATTAACAATTAACAGGACACAAAAATCGAAAAGTTTGGCATGGCCGCGAGGAAAGAGCTTGATTTGTACAATTATTAAACCCAAAAAAATGAGGAGGCACAAATGAAAGTAATTATTACAAAAAACTGCATGGGGGACAGAAATTGCAACAATCTTTGTCCGGAGGTATTCGAGTATAACGAAGATGAATTAAAATCAATCGTCAAATTTGATGAAATACCGGAAAAATACAAAGCAGTTGTACAAAGGGCTGCGGATGAATGTGGCGCAAAAGCCATTGAGATCACAAAGTGAAATGAACAGTACAGTCGATGCTTATCACCGATACAGACTTAGCTTTTTTTCGGAGTGCAAACATTCTTTTTCGTATTCCGCGATCGTCAAATTATGACGGTTATGATCAGAGTAAACGGAGGCAGTCATATGGGAAAATTTAAAGAAAGCCGGACAGCCAAAAATATGCTTATTTCGTTTGCGTTTGAATCCCAGGCAAATAACCGGTATATCTTTTTTGCCAATAAGGCAAAAGAAGATGAATATATGCAAATAGCTAAAATATTTAAGGAAACTGCAGATCAGGAACTAGAGCATGCCCTGCGGTTTTTCAAATTTTTTAATGGGGGTGAACTCGAAATCACTGCGACTTTTCTTACAGGTGTAATAAAGAGTACTTACGATAACCTGCTTGCTTCGGCTTCGCTTGAAAACAATGTTCATACCCAACTATATCCGAAGTTTGCAGAGATTGCGCGTGAGGAAAATTATGAGCGTGCTGCTGAAACATGGGATTCCATTATTGTTGCTGAAAGGCATCATGAAAAGAGCTTTCTGTCATTAGCAGAAAACATCAGGTCAGGTAAAATATTCAGGCGGGATGAAAAAGTAGTTTGGCGTTGTACCAACTGCGGTTATCTCCATGAAGGCTCTAATGCGCCGGAGCAATGTCCTGCCTGCGTTCGACCATCTGGTTATTTTGAGCTTCTATGTGAAAACTGGTAGCATAAGACTTACTGACCAATTTAGATTTTCAATGAGTCAAAGTCAAAAAAAATTTTACATGCTGAGGGTGCAATATATTTCGAAAAATCAATGAGATATTGCACCCTCCAAATAGAAATAAATGATGTTGCTTTGTCAGCGATCATCAATCGATACAAGGAAGAGGGTCATATGAAAACTGTCTCAGGAATTGGACACTTCCCCACGGCAATCAATTTGAAAAATGAAACACAATTAGGATAAACATATGGATCTTAAAATTTTTGAAAAGATGGGTGTCCCTGAACTTAAGAACTATATTCAATTTTTGCTTTGGCAATACCGAGTCATGGATGCTTTCTGGTTTTTATCTGCGGCTAAAATGTTCGATCAACCCACAGCCGAAAGGCTCAATGAACAGGTGTGGGGCCGTGTGGGCGGAATGGCTGCGAAAGATCTGATCCAGCGCTTTGGAGTCAAGGAGAAAGGTCTTAAGGGTTTTGTGAAAGCTTTGAGTTATTTCCCCTGGACCGTCCTGGTGGGCTATCAGATTGAGGAGAAGGAGGATGAAGTAATAATCACCGTTCCCAGCTGCCCCACCCAGGAGGCACGCCTTAAAAGAGGATTGGGAGAGTTTGTGTGCAAAGAGATGCACCGGGGTGAGTTTGAGAGTTTTTCCAGGGAGATCGATCCGAGTATTGAAGTGCAATGTCTGTTTGCTCCACCCGATCCCCATCCCAAGGATTTGTATTGCAAGTGGCGATTCACGTTGAAGGGATGAAGCGCAACTTAAGCAGAATGACTTACGAATCCGTTAAAATAACCTCCTTTTTCCTGTAAACCATCCCCTGAAATATCGCTATGAGGCTCCCATCCTCGTCCGTGATATTTACCGTGTATGATGCGAGCTTCGAATTGATGGCCACCTCGATTGCTTCTGCAAAAAGGCGGCCTTTGCTTGCCGCTTTAACATACGATATGCTTACGTTTATAGCTACGGCAACCGTCCCGTGCGAATTGGACGCCGCCGCAAAAACGAAATCCGCAAGCGTGAAAATCGCCCCGCCGTGAACGCTCCCCACGGCGTTCAGATGAAGTTTTTTTATTTTCATCACGGCTTTTGCCCGGCCTTTCGATATTTCAAGAAGCTCTATTCCGGAATGGCCGGCGAACTTGTCGTTTTTCCGGAAAAAGGTCAAGAGATTTTTCAACTTTAACCCTCCCTTGTCAAATTACGTTGCGGGCGCATCTTATGCCTTCAATTTCCGAGCCTTTTATCGCTTCGGGCGAATTTTAAAAAATCGGGCAGATTTTGCATTACTCTCTTCCAGCTGTCTGTCGAACGCCAGATCATGCTCGTATATCCGAGAAGTATCTCAGGCCTCATGAAATGCTTTCTGTAAAACAATTTAAAAAGCTCTTCAAGCCGCTCTTTTGTCATGCCCTTTGGAATAAAAAGAAAGTTCATGCAGTCCATCAGTTCCCAATCCTCGTTGAATTCACCAAGTTCATGTATCTTTTCGTAAATCGGCGAACCCGGAAACGGAGTAAATTTCGCGACGTTTAATTCGTCAACCGGATTTGAAAAGAGATATTCCATGCTTTTTCTGATTCCGGCTTCCGTTTCCCCGGGAAGCCCCATCATGAAAAGCCCTTTTGTGCGTATGCCGGCTTTTTTTATAAGATGAAGTTTTTCCGACAGCATGGAAAGATTTGCGTTCTGCCTGTGCTGCGCAAGAAGATCTTCGTCGCCTGTCTCTATTCCGAGGCTGATCATCCAGCAACCCGCCTCTTTGAGCATAAGAAGAAGCTCGTAATCAATATGCTCGGCTCTCGCTACGCAATTGAAGGTAATTTTCCGGGGCCGGTTGATCATCAGCCTTGCAAAATCGACTATTCTTTCTCTCTTGAATGTAAACTGGTCATCGTAAAAAATTACGTGTTTTACTCCGAAACGATCATTGAGATAGTTCACATGCTCATACATATATTCGGCGGAGTTGTAACGGAAAGAGCGACCGAAAACCGAACGGTCGCAATAACTGCATGCATAGGGGCACCCGCGGCTTGATATGCAGCTTGAGGCCGGAGCTTTCGGATAATTGAACAGAAGAGCTTTGTAAACGTAAGGGAAACCTTCAAGCTTTTCATAGGAAGGAAAAGGAAGCGTATCAAGATCGAGTCCTTCTGATCTCCGGCCTGTAAAGCGTATTTCGTCTTCTTTTTCACGGTATATGATGCCGGGTACGGAGGAGATGTTTTCCCCGTTGTTTTCCATCAATTCTGCAAGAGTTTCCTCTCCTTCGCCTATAACAGTAAAATCGATTATGGGAAAGTCTTTCAGAATTCTTTCTTTCAGAGCTGAAACATGGGCTCCCCCGAAAATGACTTTTATATCCGGAAGGATGCTTTTTGCCAGTTTTGCCATCCGGATCCCGTCAAGGAAAGTTGAAGTGGTGCAGCTTAGTCCAAGAAAAGCGGGTTTTTCAGACTGAAGATAACCGCGAATGAGGCCGTCGGAATCAGGCCGGGCATAACAGTCAATAATCGAAACATCAACTCCACGTTTTTCCAGGTATGCTGCTATACCGGCAAGGCCTATCGGCGGAATGATGCTTGCTATTCTTGATATGTCTCTTCCGGCAGCCTCTTTTCTGTAACCCAGAGGATGAACAAGGAGAATTTTTTTTGAATTGAGAACTGTCAAAGTATCAACTATCTAAGGTGTCTCAGATTTTTCAGCGCATATTTTTGCAGTCTCCTGTTCGAGGCTTCCCGTGAAACCTTCTCAAGAGTTGATGCATACCTGGCCTGGCCTGATGCTCCGAGAGCATTGCAAAGCCATGCCATTGCTTCAACATAATTTTTGTCGTTCGAATTGCTGTTATATCCTTTCAACAATTCATCATTGACTATATCTAGAAGTCTGGAGTCGCTTTTGTATAGTTTTGCAACAATTTTGGCGCCGTCTTCTTTGTCTCCCGAGCTTGAAGATCTCAGCATGCCCGCAACTTCGCCCGGGTTGTTACCTTTTTTAAGAGGCTGCTTTGAAGTTGTAAGGGCTTTTCCGAGAGCGGTGTCTGGTGGTGGTGGTATCTCGCTGCTCGGTATCGGTTGCAGATTTCCAATCATAGTGCTGACAAGCTGCCCGTAGGAAATGGAACCCGGAGATTCCTCATGAAGAATTTTCCCCTCTGCGATTTTATCCCTTACATTGATTACTACTATCTTGCCCGTTTCTATCCGCTGAACATCTATTACTGCTCCTGTTTTGGGGTGTTTGATTATTTTGCCTTCTTTATACACGGAAAATTCCATTCCATCTTTGACACCTGCCAATCTTCCAAGATCGATGGTTACTTTTAAATCGGTCTTATTAACAATGTAGCCTTCCAGCGGGAAGTTTTTTATTATCTTTTCAGACATCTGGACAACCATGTCCTGAAGCCTTACTGAAGTGGTGCTTTTTACATTTTCGGCTGCAATTATCGAAGCTGTTTCCACATCGATTATTCTGGCATTTATTTCAATTACGTTTTGCAGCTGCATAACAGAGCCGCTTATTATGGTTTTTACTCCGAGAAACTTGCCAATTTTAGTTGCCGTGGTTTCATCAACAATCCCTGACATGGATAGTTTCTGTTCTTCCAGAAGTTTTTGTATCAATCCCCTTTCGATAACTTCAAAACGGCCGGCCTTGACGAGGGCTGTAATAAACCATTCTGCTACAATTATGCCCATGTCCTTGGTTTCAAATCCTTCCCCCTGAAGCTGAAAGTCTAGAACCGCAACTTTTGCCTTCCGAAAGTCTGCAGCCGAAGATGCTGTTTGAAGCAGGAGTGGAAGAATCGAAATAGTCAGTAATAGGACGATAAGTTTTTTCATGGATATTCTCCGTTGAACTATCTGAGACAACATGCTGTATTTATAAGTATATATTATCGAACCAAGCCGCCGTAAGCAACAAAATCAATGAGCGCTGTTTCGATTGGATATGACATTTGCGACTGCATACCCTTATAAAAAAAAAGAGGCTGAGTGTCAAGAAAGATAGAGAAAGATAGAGAATAAGTTGAAAATTCATTTTGGTTGATAAACTATCCGGTATCGTTTATATTTTCAGCAGTTATTCCAGTTGTCATAATAATGTTCCGATTGCCGTGATTCAAACTATTTGGGCATGAGCAAATAAACAAAAGAACGATTGATTTTTATATCATTACAGCAGGATATAAAAAGGGTGCCATATGGGCGATAAAATAATTACAGAAAAACAAAGAGATCCAGGCACTAAATTGCCGGAACGTCCTGTTTTCGGAACAGAATCGATTAAGCAAATCAGCTACAATCTGATTCTTATATGCCTCGGAAGCGCACTTGTCGCAATAGCTTTAAACGGAATTATTATACCTCACAAATTTGTAAGCGGCGGGTTGACAGGTCTTGCCCTTGGTGTTCACTATCTTGTTCCATCTTTACCGGTAAGCTGGCTCTATTTTTTAATGAACATCCCTCTTTTTGTTATCGGCTGGAAGTTCGTGGGGCGGCGGTTCTTTTATTACAGCATAGTCGGAATGATGATCTTTTCCGCTATGGTTGGGTGGGTGATTGTCCCGCTTCCGGTACAGGATAAGATCTTAAGCGCGCTTTTTGCCGGAATCCTTACCGGAGTCGGGGCCGGAATAATATTGAAATCCAAAGGTTCGGCCGGGGGAACTGATATACTTTCCGTAGTGCTTCTTAACCGCTTTTCTGTTCGTGTAGGGAGCACGATTCTTGCTTTCAATATTATTGTGCTTACGGCGGCGGCGATTTTATTCTCATTGGAATCAGCGCTTTATACGCTGATTTACATGTATGTTTCGTCAAGAATTGTCGAAGTGGTTTTAACCGGACTCAGCCAGAGGAAAGCGGTCATTATAATATCCCCGAAATGGAAGGAGATCAGCCAGAAAATTCTCAGCGAAATCGTGAGGGGTGTCACCTTCATTAAAGGCGAGGGCGCATATTCAGGAAAGGAAGAAAATATCCTTTATACCGTTATTACATTCAGAGAGCTTCCGAGAGTTAAGGATATAGTCCGGGAAACAGATCCGGAAGCTTTTGTCGTGGTGCATGAGACTCTTGAAGTCATGGGACATCGTATCGGAAATCAGCCTCACTGGTAGGGAAAACAGATGGAATTCAGGAGCCAGAAGTCAGAAGGAGTCCTTGTAAAATATATAGTAAATGAGGTAATTGCAAAAGTCGTCATTCCCGTGAAAACGGGAATCCAGAAATTTTCGCAATCTATTAAAAAAACTGGATTCCCACTTCCGTGGGAATGACAAGCTTTTCTTTTTTTATCACTTTTGCAATTACCTCAAATATCATAAATGTTGTCCGTTTGTGTACGGACAAACAAACCCATGAATTTCGATGTACGATCTACGATATTCGATATTCGATCTACGATCTACGAACAACGGCGGTTTAAAATGGCAGGATTTTTTTCTGATTTTGATTTTACTGTAAACAATATCGAGCGTGAATTCCGGAAGGCTGAAAAGAAAAAGGACTTTATCAATCTTACAGGAAGCAATCCAATCATTGAAGGGCTTATCTTCCCTCCCGGTATTTTGAAAAAAGCCGCTGAACCTTACTGGAAAAGCCGAAGATACGATCCAGACCCAAAAGGGCTTGCTTCCGCAAGGCAGGTCATATCCGATTATTATATGCGCCGAACCCCGTCAATTGGAATTGACCCCGACAATATTTTTATTACGGCGAGCACAAGCGAATCTTACGGCCTGTTGTTTGCGCTTCTTGCAGATCCCGGAGATAATCTGCTTGCCCCCAAAGTGAGCTATCCTCTCTTTGAACACCTTGCCGCCATACATCATCTTGACCTCATCATGTATTATATGGATGAAAAAAACGGCTGGCGGATAAAAGAAAAAAGCCTCCTTTCCGCATCTGCCGGAAGAACAAGGGGCGTCATTCTCGTATCGCCCCATAATCCCACCGGGATGGTTGTGAAGGAAGCCATTCCCGCGCTTCGCGATCTCGGACTTCCCGTAATATGCGACGAAGTATTTTCCGAATTTCCCTGCGGAGTAACAAATATTCCTCCTTTAGGCGTATTGCATCCGGAATTGCCTGTTTTTCACCTTAATGGTATTTCGAAGATGTTTGGGCTTCCCGATTTAAAACTCGGATGGATTGCCTTAAGCGGAACCGACCTGAAAGATTATGTGAAAAGGCTTGAGCTTTTGAATGATACATATCTTGGGGCAAATTATCTGGTGCAGTCCATGCTGCCCGCAATCTTTGATGAAGGAATGAGTTTTGTTGAACAAATGCGGATAAAATTTCGGTCGGGCATTGATATCGCCCTTGAAATGCTTTCTAAAAACAGCAACATTAAAGTACGCCGGCCCGATGGAGGGTATTATCTTTTTCCGGAAATCAAAACATGGAAAAATGAGGAAGAGCTTGTCCTGCATCTTTTAAACAACCACGGAGTTCTTGTTCATCCCGGCTATTTTTATGACTGTGAGCAGGGGACTCATATTATGATCTCCTGCCTGACTGAAAAAGAGAAGCTGATCGAAGGAATTAAACGAATTGTTGCAGGGATATGATAGGAGAAGCCGATTCATGAAAGACTCGATGCGCAAGATATTTGATTTTATAGAATTTCTTAAAGAGGGTATCTGGAGAATACGCCTCAGGGATCTTGCGAAAGGAAGAAGGTTTCTTATCAAATATCTGCGGGTCGTTATTATTGCGGCGAAAGAATTTATTGATGACAGATGCCCGCTTCGAGCCTCCGCCCTGACATTCTACTCCCTTCTCTCCATAGTTCCGATCGTGGCAATGGCCTTTGCCATTGCCAAGGGATTCGGCCTCCAGAAGCATCTCGAAACACAGCTATTGGAAAAGTTTTCCGGCCAGGAAGTGGTGATAATGCAGGTAATCGAGTTCTCCCGCAATATGCTGCAAAACACCAAGGGTGGAATAATAGCCGGTGTCGGAGTAGCCGTGCTCCTCTGGGCGGTTGTTAATGTTCTTAATCAGATCGAAGAGACCTTCAATGATATCTGGGGAATAAAGAAAGCACGTTCTCTTGGCAGAATGTTCAGTGATTATCTCTCAATTGTTCTCGTGGGCCCCATTCTTTTAATAATGTCGAGCAGCGCTACGGTGCTGTTAGAAACAAACCTTAATCAAATAACTGAAGAAATAGCTCTGCTCGGCGTATTCAGTCCGCTCATCACGCTCATTGTAAAAATTATTCCGTACTGCCTCATCTGGATACTTTTTGCCTTTGTCTATATCTTCATGCCAAACAAAAAAGTCCATCTCTTTTCCGGCGTTATCGCAGGCCTTGCCGCAGGAACAATTTTCGTCATCGTGCAGAAATTTTATATTATTTTCCAGGTCGGGGTGGCCAAATACAATGCCATTTACGGCAGCTTTGCCGCGCTTCCCTTGTTTCTTATATGGCTGCAGCTAAGCTGGTTTATCATGCTCTTCGGCGCCGAAATATCCTGTGCTCTCCAGAATGTCGATTCATACGAATTTGAGCCGGACAGAAAAAAGATCAGCCCCCTCTTCAGGAAACTTCTGAGTCTGCAGATCACCCATCTGCTTGTTATGAATTTCATACAGGGGAATAAACCCATGACCGTATCAATGATATGCGCTTCTCTCGATATTCCGGTCCTTCTTGTTCAGGAGATTCTCTACGATCTTGCCGGGTGCGGCCTGATATCAGACGCAACACTCGAAAACAGCGAAGATGCCGCCTATCAACCGGCCCGCGACATTAATGATTTCAGCATCTCGTTTATCCTGCAGGCTTTGGACAACAAGGGAATCGACACCATTCCCACAGCCCGTACAGATTCCTTCAAAGCCCTGTCCGGTAAATTGAAAGATTTTGCCGATACGATAGAAAAGTCCCCGGCAAATGCCCTGCTGAAAGACATTTGACTTTTTGCGAAGATA
>JAABQB010000071.1 GCA_011391695.1 Desulfobacteraceae bacterium
GCTCAAGTTCAAGGAAGGCGAGAATTTTAACCGCAGGAATACATTGAAGTATTTCGAGGATTGAAATTTGAGCCTGACGCAGAAATCGGGCAAAAGGGGGTGTTATGCAAAGGTCTCTATATATGCCAGGATAATGCCATGATAATTGGTCTGGATGTCGGGGGAACTCATACTGATGTCGTTCTTCTTGGAAAGGACGGAATTGAGAGAGCTGTAAAAGTTCCGACAGATGAATCAGACCTCTTCAATACCATCCTCACCGGTATCGATAAAATAACCGCGAACATTGATTCTTCAATAATAAAACGGCTTGTATTAAGCACCACTCTTATTACAAACGCCGTTGTTCAGAATAAGCTCCCGGAAGTTGGAATGATAGTCTCTTCAGGCCCCGGCATAGATCCCGAATATTACCGGACTAACCGTTTTTACTATCATGTTTCAGGTTCAATTGACCATAGAGGAAGGGAAATTGAACCCATCGACCGTAATGAAATTGAAAAAATTGCATGGGACCTGAAAAAAGAAGGAATCAGATATGTCGGAGTGGTCGGTAAGTTTTCAGTTCGGAACCCTGCTCATGAGCAGAATATTGCAAGGATCCTCGGAAATTTATTTGATAAAATTTTTACCGGACACCGGATTTCAGGAAGCCTGAATTTTCCGAGGCGCATTGCAACAACGCACATAAATGCAGCTACTTATCCCATCCATAAAAACTTTTTCGACGCGGTTAAAAAAACCCTTAAGGAAAAAGGTTTGAATGTTCCTATTGATATCCTCAAGGCTGACGGGGGAACTATGAGCCTTGATTCCTCCATCGACTTTCCGGGACACGCCATATTCTCCGGACCGGCGGCAAGCGCCATGGGAGCAATGCCCTTTGCCCCTGATAATGAGGATTGCATAGTCCTTGATATAGGGGGAACAACGACGGATATTGCCATATTAATAAATCACGTCCCTGTTTTAAATCCTCTGGGAATCAGCCTTGGAGGTTATAAAACCCTTATTCGATCACTTGAAACCCATTCGATCGCGGTCGGCGGAGACAGCGCGATAACGCTCGATAATCATAATAAGCTGAAGATAGGGCCGCAAAGGATGGGACCTGCCATGGTATATGGAGGTTCGGTTCCGACAATTACAGATGCGCTTGTTGTACTTGGAAAAGTAAAAGATTGCAGCAGTAGTAAATCTTATGATGGAATTGAATCACTCGCCGGCAAAACCGGAACTTCTCTGCCTGAAACGGCATCAACTATTTTTGATCAGGCCTGCAATATGATCCTGTCGGAAATAAGGGATATGATATTGCGAATAAACAGCAAGCCCGTTTATACAATCCATGAAGTTATGGAAGGATACAAGCTGAACCCGAAAAAAATTCTCCTGATCGGTGGTCCTGCTCCATATTTTGCACGCAGGATTGAAGAGCTTTCTGAATTCAGAATAGGAGTTGTACCCAGATGGGATGTTGCAAATGCAATAGGAGCGGCAATTGCAAGAACAACATGCGAGGTAACTTTATTTGCGGACACCGAACAGGGGTTCACGGTCTCTGTTGAAGAGGGTTTTAAAGAAAAAGTGGCTGTAAACTTTTCGATGTCGGATGCTCTAAAAACGGCATATTCTCTTTTAATGGGAAAAGCCGTTAAAAGAGGGGCTGATGCTTCCGATCTGGAAATGGAAATCATAGAATCTCTGCAGTTCAATATGGTTAAGGGCTTTTGTACAACCGGAAAAAATATCCGTGTAAGAGTCCAGGTTAAACCAGGTCTTATTCATGGTTACGATTCAATAGCTGATATGCTTACGGTGTGAAATGAAACTTACAGCAAAAAATAAAACAGGGCTTGTTTTTTTCCCGGCCTTTGACTGGGCTATAAGCCCGACCCATCCGGAACGGGAGGAAAGGCTTCTTTATACACAGGATCAGGTATTTGAAGAAGGTCTCCTTGATATTGAAGGGATAGAAGAATTCCGGCCCGAGCTTGTTACAGTAAAAGATGTCCAGCGGGTGCATTTCTGCGTTCCTGATGTTGATAAGGTCATGACGGAGTCACACTTTATAAGTGCTGGATGCGCCAAGACAATAGGAAAGGCTGTCCTTGACAAAAAGATTTCAAGAGGATTTTCGCTTGCCCGCCCCCCCGGCCACCACGCCATGCGTGTAGTCCACGGAGCAAGGGGTTTTTGCAATGTTAACATTGAAGCGATCATGATTGAATATCTTCGCAAGGAATATAACATCAGAAAAGTTGCCGTCGTTGACACGGATTGTCATCATGGAGACGGCACCCAGGATATATACTGGCATGACCCCGACACTCTTTTTATCTCCCTCCATCAGGACGGAAGGACTCTTTATCCGGGCTCAGGATTTCCATATGAGCTCGGAGGGCCCAATGCGGTTGCAGCAACTATAAACATTCCTCTTCCCCCGTATACATCAGATGAAGGTTTTCTCTTTACAATAAAGAACGTGGTAATGCCCATTCTTGATGATTTTAAGCCGGAAATCATAATAAATTCGGCCGGTCAGGATAATCATTTTTCCGATCCTATAACCCAGATGAATTTCTCGGCTCAGGGTTATGCAGCCCTAACTTCCATTTTAAAACCTGATATAGCGGTGCTCGAAGGCGGCTATTCAATCGAAGGCGCTCTACCTTATGTGAACCTCGGGATAATTCTTGCAATGGCCGGAATTGACTACAGCAGGGTAAAAGAGCCCTGTTATGATCCTGATGAGTACAGGCAAACTCCCGACGTAACAATGAACATAGAAAAAACTGGCGAAACGATCTTAAGCTACTGGCAAAACAGAGATAAGATATCAGAACGAATCAGAGATAAAAAAGATTTCGATGAAAGAAAACGAAGTATATATTACGACACGGACAATATCAGGGAAAATCAGAAAGAAACTGTAAAAATCTGTTCCGACTGTGCGGGAGCGCTTAAAATAGATTCAACTTCAGACAGAGGCACCCGCCTGCTTGCCGTTCACATCCCCCTGAGGGCCTGTGGAAAATGCCGTGAACTGGGATATATCTGGTATCATTCTGCCGAATCGAACACCTACGACATGATTTTTTTACAGGACAGGACTGAAGACAAATATATAGAGCGAACAAGTTAAGGAATAGTGTTTATATAAGGATTCAAGGGGCCGAGGGTTCAAGTGAAAAGATGAAACAACTCCCTCTAAGTTAATCTTATGAATAAAAAGCCCGATACCGTCCGGCAGCAAAATATAAAAACCAATCTCGTACTGCGTGACGGAATAATTCAGTCAGTCCGGATGTTCTTCGCTGGACATAATTACCTTGAAGTGGAAACTCCGATAAGGATTCCTGCGCCTGCCCCTGAAGCCCATATAGATGCGATAGAGTCTGAAGGCTGGTTCCTTCACACCTCACCTGAATTATGCATGAAGCGGCTTCTTGCATCAGGTTATCCCAGGATATTTCAGATATGCAGGTGTTTCAGACATAACGAACGCGGATCAAGGCATATTCCTGAATTTACAATGCTTGAATGGTACCGCGCGGATTCGGATTATTTTGACATGATGGAAGAAACCGAAGCCCTGATTAAATCTGTTGCTTTACAAACTGGGTCAGGCAATTCGATAAACTATCAGGGCGGCAGAATAGACCTTGACAGACCCTGGACAAGAATGACCGTAGCTGAAGCCTTTGATAAATACGCTTCCATATCGGTTCAAAAAGCTCTTTCGGAAGACCGCTTCGATGAAACAATGGCCGGCATCGAACCGGCCCTCGGACAGAGCACCCCCTTTTTTCTTTATGATTATCCTGCTTCCTGCGGAGCGCTGGCAAAACTTAAAACCGGAAACAGTTCGGTTGCCGAGCGTTTTGAACTCTATATCGGCGGGCTTGAACTATGCAACGGTTTCACGGAACTGACCGACCCCAAAGAGCAGAGAGTACGCTTTGAGAAAGAGCTCGCTTTACGCAGAAAGGCGAGAAAGAAGGAATATCCGATGCCTGAAAAATTTCTTGAATCTCTTTCCAACATGCCGGATGCGTCTGGAAATGCTTTGGGATTAGACCGGCTCGTCATGCTCTTTGCCGATAAAACTATAATAGATGACGTAGTCGCATTCACCCCCGAAGAACTTTGACAGCTCCAAGACAGAGGAATAGAGGGATAAGGGATAAGAATTTCAACAGTTACTTTATGTTGTGGCGGGTGGGTTGAGGGTTATTGGAAACGAGGCAGGTTTGAAGCTATGGTCATTTCCGGATGGCAACTTATCCGACAAACGGTCTTCTTATGATAGTATCTTTCTGCCATCTCGAATCATCCCGTTCAGGATATCCGAGATTATAATGCAGACCACGGCTTTCTTTCCTGTGCATGGCGCACTTTATAATAAGCTCGGCGACAGTCGCTATGTTCCTGAGTTCTACAAGGTCGGCGGCAACTTTAAAATTCCAGTAGTATTCCCTGATTTCGTTCTGGATAATCTCAATGCGCCTCTGAGCCCTTGCAAGCCTTTTATCTGACCTTACTATTCCGACATAGTTCCACATGAACCTTCTTATTTCATCCCAGTTCTGCGAAACCATAATAAGCTCGTCGCTGTCTGTTGTGCCGACTTCATCCCAGACAGGAGTTTCCGGAAAAGATTTAAAATCAGTGGAATGAGTATCTTTTATAGCCTGTTCAGAGGCAGCATGGGCGTAAACAAGAGCTTCAAGCAGGGAATTACTTGCAAGCCTGTTTGCGCCGTGAAGACCTGTGCAGGCTGTTTCGCCTGTAGCGTAAAGATTTCGGATATCAGTCCTTCCCATCATGTCTGTTACAACCCCGCCGCACATATAATGAGCTGCTGGAACAACCGGAATCGGATCTGCTGTCATGTCTATTCCGAACAGAAGGCACTGTTCATAAAGATTCGGAAACCGCTCCTTGATAAACTCGGGACTTTTGTGTGATACATCAAGGAACACCGAATCCTGCCCGGTCTTCTTTAATTCGGTATCTATGGCCAGGGCAACAACATCCCTGCACGCCAGATCTTTTAAAGGGCTGTATCTTTCCATGAAAGGTCTTCCCGAAGAATCAATAAGTATTCCACCTTCACCTCTTACAGCCTCTGAAATAAGAAAATTTTTGGCATCAGGATGATACAGGCAGGTTGGATGAAACTGGACAAATTCGAGATTTGCCAGGGTTGTGCCTGCCCTGTAAGCCATCGCAATGCCGTCACCTGTGGCAATGTCGGGGTTGCTCGTATATAGATAAACCTTTCCTGTTCCACCTGTAGCAAGAAGCGTAATTTTTGAGGAGAGGGTCTTTACCCTGTTGGTCGTCCTGTCAAGAACATAAGCTCCACAGCAATAGTCCTCATGGGTTGTTGTTACAAGACCCCTTTTCATACGGGTTGAGCATGTAATAAGATCGATCGCTATATGATTCTCAAGAAGTGTTATGTTGTGATGGTTTTTCGCATGTCCGACAAGGACTCTCTCAAGTTCCTGTCCGGTCATATCCTGGGCATGAACTATGCGTTTTTGCGAGTGTCCTCCTTCACGCCCAAGGTCAAGTTCGGGAGGCATGTTTACTGATTTATCTTTATTGCGAAGGTTGAACTGGACACCAAGATCGATGAGTTCACAAATTCTTTCAGGGCCGTTTTTCACGACCATTTCAACTACTTCTTTGTTACAAAGACCGGCACCCGAATCCAAGGTATCACGTATGTGAAGATCGAAGGAATCGAGCGAGCCGAATACCGATGCAATTCCCCCCTGGGCAAGCATTGTGTTGCTGTCCGTTACGCCTCTTTTTGTTACAATGGCAACACTCCCGTGATCTGCGACCTTGAGGGCAAACATAAGGCCTGCTACACCGCTGCCGATTATTAAAAAATCTGTTTCAATATTCATCGCATATTTGCCTTTTCATAATAGAGACGCTCTTCGTTTATCCCGCCTTGCGCTATATCCTATTATAAAACCAACAAGTAGTATTCCGGCTCCGGCTAAAAGCCACATAACATTTTGCTGCCTTAAAAGCCTTGTAATTTCGTCTTCAAGACTTTCCATTTTACTCTTTTGAAGAGAAAGCTTTTTTTCCGCCTCTCTATATTTTGTTTCAAGTTCGACATAACTGCTTGGGCTGTTTTTCAGGGTATCAATTGATTTATTAGTTACAAAAAGAGACTGCTTGCTTTCCGCAAGCTGAAGATTGATATTTTTTAATTCATGCCCGAGCTGATCAATTTCGCTGCGTAAAGCAGCATTTTGGGTATTAAGCAATGCTTCCTTTTCCTGCATTTTTTTCAAAGCTGCGCCGCCCGCTTTCTGGGAAGCAAGATATTTTCCGGCCAGCCAGCCTTCTTTGCCGTTTGGAAGGCGCACTTTTGCCCATTCATTACTCGTTGAAATTACTTCAACCTCCTGCCCTGACTCAAGAACATCTATTATTGTATTATCAAGCCCTTTTCCTTCCCGCACAGTTATTCTTAACACATCAGTTACGTACATTGTTTCGGCCTGTGCAGAATAAGGAATACCGTCAAGCAGAATTAAAGTTATAACAATCAATTTGATAATAGAGTTCATAATCGGCAGTCTCCCAGTATAATATGTTCCCGTCTGGAAATAGCCCTTGTTAGCGCTTTAAAGTGTCAATCTGCGGGATTTCTTATGCAACATACTACAAATACGTGTTAAGCTCAATGCCTTGATTTTCTTGAGCTTGTACTAAAATTGCCGATTTCCCAGCTGTAAAAGCGACTGTAACCAAAATTTGTTTCCGGATGGACACTAATTTAAATGATAACATTGAAATATTATTTGCGATTGACGAAAACACAATAAAGTAATACTTTTGTTTAGCCTTTCTGCTCAGCCTGTCAATAAATTATTTTAAAAATTAGCAATTCATGATAATTAAACAACTGCATCTGTTTTGAGTTTTACGATATATTTATGACAAGATATCGATTATTAAGGATTATTGTATGATTACCTTTGACTTGCGATGTGCCAACGGGCATATTTTTGAAGGTTGGTTTGAAGACAGCCGGGCTTTTGAAGGCCAGAAAAAAAAGAAGCTGGTTTCATGCCCGATATGTAACGATACTTCTGTATTCAAAGTTCCGACGAAATTTGCCATAAAATCATCAGGCAATGGCACAACTTCTCCCGGCAAAGAGATAGCCCTTGCAGAAATAACAAAAAAAGTAGCTGATTTCGTTGAAAATAATTTTGATAATGTCGGAACCGAATTTGCGACCGAAGCCCTTAAAATCCACTATGGCGTATCAGAACCCCGGAATATTAGGGGTGTCAGCACCAGTTTGGAGGAAAAAACACTGAAAGAAGAAGGAGTTCAGTTTTTCAAGGTTCCTATTCCAGCCCCTCCTGAAACAGATTCATAAATGTTGACAATCCTGCTCCCGGGACTTATAAGCAAAAGTGATTTATATATAAAATTATTTTGAGTATTTATGATGGGTTTGTAAGAAGTCTTTCTCACACAAAGATCACCGAGGAAACAGAGAAGACCCTGAACATTTTCAATAGGCCGTTCTTCATGCCTTTGTGCCTTCATGTGAATAATTGACTTTTTTTAAAGCCGTCTGGTTTTATTGGCATAAACGTTCAAATACAAGGAAATCGAAATGAACATCTTTATAGGAAATTTGTCACGCGAGGCTACGGATGAAGATTTGAGAAAACTTTTTGAAGCCTTCGGAGAGGTTACAACGGCTAATGTTATCAAGGAAAAGTTCGGCGGTCAGCCGAGAGGCTTTGGATTTGTCGAAATGCCTGCAAAAGCCGCGGCTCAGACCGCTATTACCGAACTCAACGGCAAAGAATTCATGGGCCGGGCACTTAATGTCAACGAGGCGCGCCCGCGCGCAGATGACCGTGGTGGTCGCGGAGGAAGACCGGGTGGCGGTGGCGGCAGACGTCCCGGCGGAGACAGAAGACCCGGTGGAGGCGGCAGGCCTGGCGGTGACAGAAACCGACCAAGGTAAACATTTATGTAATTAAGAAAATTCGTGCAGAGTGTAAATCATACTCTGCACGAACATAACTGTTATTTAAAGCAACTACTTCCGCAGGCTGTACCGCATAGCGGAAACTTCAAAGATTGTCCACCACCTGGCGGACATCGGACAAACATCAGCTTCCCTTAGGGTTTTTCACAGCGCAGTTACAGCCCCCGGACTTTTTTTCAAATGCAATTTTTTCAAAGATCACTGAACGGCCGTTATCCAGATAATCTTTTTCAATATCTTTCTTTGTATATCCAAAGCAGTGGCAAACCAAATCGTCATCTTTAAACTCACTAAATTTTCGCAGATTATTTCCAATTTCAATCATGTTGTTTCCACTATGAAATCAAAGTCCATTTCCCGTTTTTTTCGATGACATCGTTATCGAAGTCGAATCCGTCAGAATAAAATTCCGATAGTTCTTGACCATGCATTATACAATACATGGACACTATGTGCGGGGGCAAAACAAAAAACTGTTTTCATTATGGAATGTCATTCATTTGCATTAGGAGAGCTTATACCATGTACCCTTTCCTTTACCGACCATCTTTAACCATCCTCTTCGAATTATGAACATATTTTGAAGAAAACACCTACTACTAAACAGAATCAGTACAGTTAAAATTTATCGATTACCATTAAAATATGCGATAAAATCTCTAAGAATTCCAAATCCTGCTTTTGGGTTCATCCAAAATATACCTCTTCAAATCGCGTCTTCCGAATCTCCTGCAGCAACTTCATCCGTTTCATCCGTCACCTCCATTGGTAATTATATCAAACCGGGCAGTTTACGTGCTTCTAACAGTGATATTATTTTCATTGACAAGCAGCATCATTTTCTATAAATTTAGGCATTTAGTAAGAATTTTTATTAATTTTGGGCTGAAAATAAGATAAGTTTCC
>JAABQB010000072.1 GCA_011391695.1 Desulfobacteraceae bacterium
GCTCAAATTTCAATCCTCGAAATACTTCAATGTATTCCTGCGGTTAAAATTCTCGCCTTCCTTGAACTTGTGCAAAATTGAATGTTCTTCAAAGGTCTCATCAGCTGATTTTGTTAAAAAGCCGTCAGGCTCTTGCTTCAAGCATTTCAATAAAGGCTTCTATCCTGGTCGAAAGTTGACCTTCTGCAAAATCCCGCGGATCAACAACATCGACCTCTAGATTTAAAACCGGAATTCCTATCTCCTTAAGGCCTTCGTTTATAAGTCCCCTTGCTCCTGCACCCTGCCTGCAGCCCCTGTGGCAGGGATTGATTGCTCCGTCAATTCTATAGTACAAAGCAAGTTTCTGCAAATGATTTACCCTTCGCCTGATATTTCCGTTGAAAGGAATTGAAATTGCCCTTCTGGCGAGACCCGTATAAGGATCATCAGGATCTACCGGTTCCCATGTTATACTGTTAAGTTCGTCAACAACTATATTGGCTTTGTATTGTTCCCTTAAAAGCGCATCGAGTGGATTTCTGAACTGGATCCTGTTCTGAATCCACATAAGACGATGTTTTTCGCCTGGCATACCGGGTTTCATCTCCCGGTTTCTTGCTGCAAATTCATCCCGGTAAGCCTTCGAGATTTCGATCGCCGCTTCGGTTCCAAGAAGAAGGGCCATTACAATTCCGAAATTGGAGAGATCATGGCCATTTGTCGGAGAAGGAACATGGGTTGCCAGTTCAAATACTTCTTTCATCAGCTCCCGTGCTGAATTTGTGTTTTCGATTGCACTGCGAAAAGCTTCTTCATCTATCTTACTGCCCGTATGGGCCGATACGAAGCCCGTCATCTGCCTTATCTGATCGGCCAGGTACTTTATGCTCTTTCCCGATTCGTCCTGTGGAATGTGCAAAACAAAAAGATCTTTTTTAAACATTCCGGCGAGATTTTCCATTACTGCAAGCCCTCCTGTGCATGGGCAGCTTGTGGCAATCAGAAAATCGGGAACCGGCATGAGTCCCTGTTTCGCCGATCCCAGGACGGAACGGTGATACCCGCAGATATCCGAGGCATATCCTGAATGTTCGGCATGATCCAGGAAAGTCCCTATGGTGCCTGTTGAAGCAAGCATCGCCCCGACAAATTCGACAAAACAAGAGGTTACACCCATGGCTGACAGGAGGTCAAAAGGCGCCGTAATTCCGCACCATGCAACACTGTTTTCACCCGAATAGAGCCTGGCTCCGAGCCGCGCGACTTCAAGCGCGTACTTCTTCCTTGCGTTCGGGCTGTCGGGATTCTCTTTGATTTTTGTGGCGATTCCCGATTCAAGATCTTTAAAATATTGGAGCATCATGTTTTTATTTCCTTTTATTGCCTCAGCATTTCAATGAAAGCCTCAATTCTTGTCTGCTGCTGACCTATCGATCTCAATGTGCAGTCTCCTTCAAGAACAAGCAAAGGAATTCCGGCTTTCCGGAATTCTTCACGGATTGAAGGCAAACGGGAAAGATAGGGATCACAGAATTTGACAACATGAGCTATAGCTCCGCGGGCGCCCGACTCCCTTGCTTTTGAAATCAGAATCTTGCCGATTTTGCCGGGCATCGTACTGTCGATTGTTCTTGCACAGGGTGGTCGAAGAAGAAGACTTTCAGCAAGGCTTTTTACAAGGCCTTTTTTACCATCCGCGGCAACAGGATAAAAAAAACGTGAGCCAGTGCAAAGGTCATCCAAGATGATTTTTGCACCGCATGATTCAAATAGCATGAACGCCTCAGGATCAGGAAGAAGATGCCCGAAAAGAAAGACAGGAACTCCCTCATTCACCGTTTTATTCGGTCTGTTTTCAGAAAGAATCTTTCTCGCGTCTTCTATGAATGTAATGGGAGATCCGGTCACCGACCTGTTAAACAATTCCTGCAGAACAGCACGGTGTATATTTGCTTTTCCTTTATAAATTTTCTCAGTCAGTTCATTCATGAAATCGGCAATCTGGTTGTAAAGGAGAATTCCGTATTCGATTTCGGTAGCGCTTATATTCCGGCCTCTCCATTTGGAAAGTGCAACAGCAAGCTTCGAAATTTCACCTGTGAAAAAGGATATGGAAAGTTCGTCCGCTGTCGCGGGAAGATCGAGAAAAATACTGTACTCATCCGGCCTGATATGATGCCACGCGTCTGCCAAACGCCGCATCGCATCACAACTGTTCATGAAAACTATTCCGGCAAGATCGGGAAGATCATTGCCCATTGCGCGGTCAAGAATCCTTTTTATATGAGGGCAGAGATTGTCATGCAGAATATGGCCTGCCTGATCGGGTGAATCTCCCATCGGTAGTACGCGGTACGGGGTATACCCTGCGGCGTAAATAATCGGAAGCGGTGTATAAGCACAGGCAAAGCCTATATACCCTTTCATGTCGGACATCAGCTTGTCTCCTTGTTGTATTCCAAAAATATCATTATCATATAAATCTTCAAATATTCTCTTTTATGCCATTTAAATTTTAATGGGAGCGATGGAATTTTAGACTTATTCCGTGTTCATCAATCTTCAGAGGATAATATCGCAGTATTATGAAATCAGTTCAAGAGGAAAAAACCCTTTTCCCGCAATATCAATAACATTTTTATGCCTCTTCTCAATATCATCTGAGCAAAACTGTCCATACTGTTTCTTGTTCAAAAGCCACCTTTCTGCCGAAAATAACCCGCAGGACTTTTAACAGGAAACAGTATGCCAATAAATTTCTAAATGCCGAATTAAGTCTGGCATGAGAAAAATAGTTGAAATTAATAAACCCATCATTTATAGTTAAAACACAATTATTCAACATAAATGGAAAGGAGATTAAAATGAAAATGACAACCAAATTAAGAGTATTATCTATGCTGATCGTGGTCATTTATTCAGGAACATTACTCGGATGTGCAGGTTACGAAATAAATAACATGCGTAATAAAGTTCCGGGTTTTTATATACGGTCAGAAATGCAGGAAGCAGATCGGGCTATAGAAGCAGCGCGGCAGGCTGGGAAAGACAAGGCCTGTCCCGAAGAATTTAAAGCCGCTCTAGATACAAGAAACAAGGCTTATGATGTATTCAGAGCGTGTCAAACTGAGGAGGGGGTGGCTGTGGCCAAGAAGGCGATAGAGCAAGCCAATGCCCCTTGTCCTAAAAAAGAGCCCGCAAAGGTTACACCAGCTGCTGTTCCAGCTCCTGCTCCAGTTCCTGTTGTTCAAAAAGCCCCTGAGCCTGTGATGCCTTCTCCAGAAGAGATAAGGGCAAGGGATAAAGCCGCGGCAATGCAGGCGCTGATGAACGGGGATGTGTACTTTTATTATGACAGTGCGGCTCTTACTCCTGCAGCCCAGGAAACCCTGAAAAAGAATGCCGCCATTCTTGAGAAATATTCCGATGTTTCAATAACGATCGAGGGTAATTGTGATGAGCGCGGAACGAATGAATATAACCTTGCGCTCGGAGAGAGACGTGCTCAAAGCGTAAAGAATTTTCTCACCGATCTTGGCCTTGCTGCATCACGTTTAAAAACAGTTAGTTACGGTGAAGAAAAACCCGTTGATCCAGGCCATAATGAAGACGCCTGGTCAAAGAACAGAAGGGCCCATTTTGTAGTGAATTGATGCGTGCTGTTTTTATATGGTGCTATTCACTTTTACAGTGAACGGCATAGGTATTTATACGTTTATTTCACCCTCCCCTTTATCCCCTCCAATTATGGGAGGGGAATTATTCCTATCTCTTTGTGGGAGAGCGTTATGATGAGGGGAAAATAGATGTAAATTTATTTTTAGCATTCACTATAGTATTTATCAGAGATAAGTCATTTTATCAGAAGGAGGGAGTTGTGGGAGCTTTAAGGTATCAGGATAAACCCTGGCTTGCGTTTTACGACAAGGGCGTTCCGCCGACCATTAATTATGATCCGATCTGCCTGCCTGAATCTTTTGAGAACTCTGTAAAAAAATATCCCGACAGGATGGCATTATCTTTCCAGGGATATGAAGTCACTTACAGCCGGCTTAAGGATATGGTGGACAGGTTCGCATCATGCCTGGTCGATTTTGGCATAAAGAAGGACGACAGGGTTGCCATCCTTCTTCCCAATCTTATTCCATGTGTTGCCGCCTATTATGCCATAATGAAGATCGGCGGTATAACGGTAATGAATAACCCGCTATATACCGACAGGGAGCTTGAACACCAGTTTAATGACTCGGGCTCAAAGGTTCTGGTCACGCTTGACCTGCTTGGAAACCGCATGATCGATCTGAGAAAAAAGACCGGAATAAAACAGATTGTTTATACTTCCATAGGCGATTATCTCCCTTTCCCGAAAAATTTTCTTTTTCCTCTTGTCGCCAAAAAGCAGAAACTGGCTGCCGATGTCAAGTCAGCGCCTGATGTATACAAATGGAAGGATATTCTGAAAAAATATTCTCCGATTGCCCAGGGTGTCAAAGTTACTTTTTATGATGTTGCAATGCTTCAATATACCGGCGGAACAACCGGTGTATCAAAAGGAGTTATGCTGACACACGGAAACTTGAGCAAGCAGATACAGCAGATAGATGCTTGGTTTCCGGAGTTCCGCGACCGCCACGAGATCATGCTCGGTGCTCTTCCTTTTTTCCATTCTTTCGGGATCTCCTGTAGCATGAATAACGCTTTGTGCGCAGGTTGGGGCAATATCCTCGTTCCGAAACCCCAGCCTGACCCGCTCCTTGAGGCAATAACCAAGTTCAAGCCGACATTCGCCCCTCTTGTTCCCACTATGTATATCGGCCTGCTGAACCATCCCAAAATCAAAAATACCGATCTTACATCCATAAAAGGATGTTTCTCCGGAAGCGCGCCTCTTCCGGTTGAAGTAATAAAGGAGTTTGAGAAAATCACCGGAGCAACAATTTCGGAAGGATTCGGCATGACGGAATCATCCCCTGTTACCCATGCGAATCCTTTTAAGGGGGTGAAAAAAATAGGGAGCGTCGGGATTCCTTACCCTGATACCGAATGCAGGATCGTTGACTTAAACGACGGAGTTACAGATGTGCCTGTCGGCGAAACAGGAGAGCTTATCGTTAAAGGTCCGCAGATTATGAAAGGCTACTGGAACAGGCCTGAAGAGACGCTCAAAACCCTTATAGACGGCTGGCTTTATACCGGCGATATTGCCAGAATGGATGAAGACGGATATTTTTACATTGTTGACCGGAAAAAAGACATGATCATATCAGGCGGCTTCAATGTTTATCCGAGAGATGTTGATGAAGTATTCTTCGAACATCCGAAAGTACAGGAAGCATGTGCCATAGGAATACCTCATCCTACCCGCGGCGAGCAGATAAAGGTTTTTGTCGTTCTGAAGGAAAGGGAAACTGCCACCCAGGAAGAGCTTATCGGGTACTGCAAAACAAAACTTGCCGCGTATAAACTTCCGACGCAGATAGAGTTCAGGAAAGAGCTTCCCAAGACAAATGTAGGCAAGGTCCTGAGAAAGACCTTGCGGGCTGAAGAGATTGAGAAGAATAAAAAATAATGTTCCTGGTTCACAGTTTCTGGTTTCTGGTTATAAAACAAACACAACCGGAAACCAGGAACTACAACCATAAACCAGAGACCATAGACCATCTCGTCAAATTTTTAGTGCCGCTAAAAACCCGCCGTGTATGGCATCGTTTATTCTGCCAGGTGTAATACAGTCGCCTACCGTGGTAAACGGAATTCCAAGAGTCGATACTTCAGAAGAAAGCTTCTTTACCGGCTTTGAACCGGATGCAAGAATTATATTCCCGAAAAGCATCTCCTCTTTGTTCCCGTCTTTTTCAAATGAAACCCTACCATTTTTGACCGACAGCACCTTCGCCCCGGTTATGATTTTGATGCCGAACCTTTGAAGGTTGTCGAAAACAATCCACCTTGTAGATCTTCCCACATCCTTTCCGATCTTGTTGAGCATTTCAAATACCGTCACGGAATGTGATCCGGAAAACATCAGTTCGCGCAGCCGTTCAGGAGTTTCGGCATCGTAGGCAAAAAGGAAATGAAGAATCTCGGGTGAAATAGTACCCTTTGATGCCACAAAAAGGGCGGTTTCGAGGCCTACCGCCCCTCCTCCTATGATCGCGACATTTTTCGCAAGCAGGGGGCTTTCTCTTAACACCTTCCATGCCGATAAAACAGATGGATCATCAGTCCCATCAACAGGCGGAACAGCAGGCTCGGCGCCTTCAGCTATGATAATATGATCCGGTTTTTTGTTTGCGATAAAGTCCCCGTCGATTTTTGTGTTAAGGAAAAGAGGGATTTCATGCCTGCTTATCATTGCCCTGTAATATCTTATAAACTCCCATATTTCACGCTTATGAGGCGGAGCGCCCGCAAGCCAAAGCTGGCCGCCGATATCATCATCTTTTTCATAGAGCTCAACAATATGTCCCGCCTTTTTAGCTGTTATGGCGGCTTCGAGCCCTGCCGCTCCGGCGCCCACAACCATGACGTTCTTCGGAGTTTTCGTTTTTTCAATTTTTCGTTCGGATTCAAAGCCGGCCTGCGGGTTTCCAACGCAGAAAACAGGCTTTCCGCTGAAGACTTCGTCAGTGCATCCCTGGGAGCAGGCAACGCAGGGTCTGATTTCGTCCGCCTTCCCTCCAAAGGCCTTCAACGGCCATTCGGGATCGGCGATAAGAATCCGCCCTATATTAACCATATCCGCATAACCATCCCTGATTATTTTTTCGGCGCTTTCCGGATCGGCTATTCGGTTTGAAGCCATGATCGGGACGGACACCGATCTTTTGATATTAAGAGCAAGGTATGAATAGCCGGACCTCGGAAGCTCCATGGGAAGCTGGGGCACCTTCGTTTCGTGCCATCCTCCAGTTACATTGATTGCGTCTATGCCCGCCTTCTCATAAACCTTAGCAAATTCGGGCGTCTCGGTATCCGTGTTGCTTCCTGCCACAAAATCATTGCCCGCCATTCTTATTGTGAGAGGATAATCCGGGCCTATCCGCTTTCTTATGAGTTCGATGACCTCCCTTGGAAATCTGACCCTGTTTTCAAAACTCCCGCCGTATTCGTCAGTTCTTTTGTTTTTAAGTGGCGAAAGGAATTGAGTGATAAGGTAACCGCCTGAAGCAAGGATTTCGACTCCGTCAAATCCGGCCTCAACGGCCCGCAGGGCGGTTTTTACATAAGCGTCCTGAACTCCTGCTATATCTTCTTTCGACATTTCACGGGGAGTCGTTTTTGAATATTTTGAATAGAGAGGCGACGGGGCTATGGGATCCTTGCCTTCGATCAGAAACGGATGGGAGTATGCTCCGGCATGGAAAAGCTGAATCCAGGCGCGTGCTCCTCCGTTTTTGATTATTGAGGTGAGCTTTTGAAATGACGGGATAGCTTCATCGTTTGCCAGCGAAAGGGCGAGAATTCCGGAACCTATAAAATCTATTCCGACCGGGCCGACAGTAACAAGGCCCGTACCCCCTTCGGCCCTTTCCTTAAAATAATTGTAGTAGCGGTCATTCAGCTTGCTGTCATATGAATAGAGCAGCCCGAGAGCCGGGTATGCAATCCTGTTTTTGATTTCAAGCTTGTTGATTTTGATCGGGCTGAATAAATATTTGTACATGAAACACTCCTTTAAAATAATCGTTTTATAGTTTGTCGTACATCGAATTTCGTACATCGTACATCGATAAAAGCAGTATATTGAATATCGAATATCGAATTACGATGTGCGATATTCGATATTCGGCTTTTAAATCGAATAACATTTCACACTTTTTGCTTCGGGCTTCCATATCATGCAGTATCCGGCGGCGAGACTTCCGCAGGTGATGATGCATGGAAGCCTTCCGGCAAGCTCAGTATTTTCTCCGGGGAAGATGCTCCGGAAAACCATCTCCCCGTTTTCCTCTGATATGATTTCGGGGCTGTGACTGTGTCCTCTGAACAAAATTTTCTCCGGATGTTTCTTGAAAAAAAGGGCGGCTTCATTCCTGCCCATACCCCTTATCATGCATGAAACGCCGAGTGTTTCAGCGAATGGAAGCGAATGAGTTAAAAGAGCCTCACCATATCCGGCAACAAACGGTAAAGCGGATAAATAACCGATCGTTTCTTCTGATATTATCCCTTCCGGATGATTCGCCAATACTGCATGATCATTGTTTCCTTTTACGGCTGTGATGTTATTTGACCGCAAGATTCCGGCACATTGATCCGCCGTTTCAGGATGAGAGCTGTCACAAATATCCCCGAGATGATATACAAGGCTGCAATCCTCTCTTCTAAACAGGCCGACAGCCCCGATTATGGTGTCGGGCATTCCGTGACTGTCGGCCATAATACCAATTGATCTGCTCTTCGTCATTCTATTGTTATATCGTAATGCACTGTGTAATTAGCGAGAAGCTCTGAAATGCGTTTACTGATTCTTTCCGGAGCAACACCTGAAAGAGGCTTAACTCTTATAGCTGCATTTGTGCCGTGCATCTTGTCTTCACCTACTTCGATTTTAAGAAATTCAGCAAGATCTTTTACGGCCTCCAACTCCTTTTCATAAGTTCTTTTAATTGCATCCCACTTCAGCGCGGGTTTGAAAATCTTCCCCACAGCCGTCAGCGGTATTTGATCCGTTATTATCACTTCCTTTGGGATGGCTGCCCTTTCTCCGATATTTGCTGATGCCCACTCCATGACCTTCTTGTCGCTTATGCCGGCATCCTTTGATACTTCGACATAGACAACCGGAACCTCGCCTGCATGTGGATCGGGACGCCCTACCGCCGCTACAACTTTTACTCCTTTCATCCTGTATATCGGTTCTTC
>JAABQB010000073.1 GCA_011391695.1 Desulfobacteraceae bacterium
TGTAACTCACCGCTTTCAAAGATGTTTTTCAAATGTTTGTTGATAGCCGGAATGCCAACACCAAAAAGGTCCGCCATTCTTTTTTGAGTTAGCCATAAATTTTCATCACGCAAAAATATCTCCACTTTCACCTTGCCGTTTGCCGTAGTGTAGAGCAAAAATTCAGTGAAGCTGCTTTGTGGAATAATCTGCTGGTTTTTTTTCATAAGTTTATATCTCAACCCCGTTAGATATTTTGTCATATCTAACGGGGTCAATTGCATCTCTCATCAGTAGCGGTAAAAGCAAATATAGCTGCCGCATGATCCGACTTATAGAAAATACGCCCCAATGTGTCAAGAATTGTTTGAAATCGTTAACAATTTATCCTGATGCTTGCAAAAGGAAGAATACATTTTAGTATACATTTTAGTTTGACACCATTTATATAATATTGTATTTTAAATACATCGGTTTACCGTTAAAAAACAGAGAAAATGTGATGAAACTAAAAACAAAATCTATTATATTTTGCGCGGCACTGTTTCTCATATCCTTTTCGGCAACGTCGGTCTGCCTTGCGGATAATATACGAAAACCCGCCTATGCAGGCTCTTTTTATCCTGCGAACAAATCTGAAATCGAACAGACAATAGAAATCCTCACATCCAAAGCAAAAGAGACGCGCTTTATTATTCCTGCCGGCAAATCATTAAAAGCGCTTATACTGCCTCATGCAGGTTATATTTATTCCGGCCTGACGGCATCTCACGCATCTCTGGTTCTTTCCGAAAATCAATTTTCAAAAGTTATTTTACTGGGGCCTGATCACAGGGTCGGTTTTACAGGCTGTGCAATATCCGATTCAGACATATATGAAACTCCCCTCGGTCAGGTCAGGCTTCACAGGGATGCCGCAAAACTGCGCCTTCAGAAAGAGATTTTCAGTTCAATCCCGGTTTCGGATAAAAACGAGCATTCTCTTGAAGTTATTCTGCCTTTCCTCCAAACCTACCTGAAAAAATTCGAACTTGTTCCGATTATTATTGGATCCGGTGATTACAACAAAATCGCGGAAGCAATAGACCAGTTGCTCAACGATAAAACACTTCTTGTGGCAAGCTCGGATCTTTCACACTTTCTGCAATATGATGAAGCGGTCAGCAGGGATAAAGAAACTATAAATGCTATATTGAATCTTGAAAAAGAGAAGCTGATAAAGCACGATAACAGCGCGTGCGGTAAAATGCCCGTTCTCACAATCATGAGCCTTGCCGGCAAATACGGATGGAAACCGGTTCTCATTCACTATTCAAACAGCGGCGACACGGCAGGCGACCGTTCGAGAGTCGTGGGATATGCTGCAATCGCTTTTTATGGAGAGCCTTCTATGGAAAATGAAAATATATCAAACAGGCTGAACGAAAAACAGGGACAAATCCTTCTTAAACTTGCCAGAAAAACCATATCGGAAGAACTCGGGATAAAATCAAAACAGGAGCAAATTTCACCTGCATCAGAACTTGAAGAGAAGAGTTTGCAGCGGAAAAGCGGCACATTCGTCACACTTAAAATCAATAAACAGCTCAGAGGCTGCATCGGAAATCTCGATGCTTCAGGGCCTATGATAGAAGGGGTGAAACGAAATGCGATAAATGCCGCATTCAACGACTACCGCTTTTCACCTCTTACTGCAAAGGAATTTGCCAAGGTCGAAATAGAAATCAGCATTCTCAGCGATCCTAAGCCCCTCGAATACAAGGACAGCGATGACCTTATTAAAAAACTCAGGCCGAATATTGACGGCGTAATCATCCGGAAAGGCCGTGCAAGCGCAACTTTTTTGCCTCAGGTCTGGGAACAACTTACCCGGCCTGAAGATTTTCTTTCACATCTTTGCACAAAGGCCGGTCTTCCTTCCGACACATGGAAAAGCTCTAAGCTGGAAGTTCTGACATACAATGTTCAATCTTTTGAAGAGGAAAAATGAAAACCCGGTATTACTGGTTGTAATAGCAACTGGGATCTCTTCTGTTGTTACCCAGTTATTGACCATCCGCGAATTTCTGGTTCAATTCCATGGCAACGAATTCGTTATTGCTCTGATTCTCTTCTCGTGGCTTGTCCAGGGTGGAATTGGAACGCTTATATCGCGCCTCCTTACAGGAAAAAGCTCTCCGTCGGCCAATTTTTTAGGCCTCCTTTCCCTTGCGCTGGCCGTACTTCCCGTCTTGCAGATACTTTTGATAAGGGAACTCAGGGACACCCTGTTTATTCACGGAAGCTCTGTCGGGTTTTACCCGACATTTGCATTTATTTTTCTGACGACAGCGCCTTATGCTCTTCTTATCGGCTTTGTTCTGCCGTACAGCCTTTTTGTGCTTAGATATACAAACCCGGGCTATCCGGGTACTTACATCTACATAACCGACAGTCTTGGAGATGTAGCAGGAGGAGCCCTTTTCTCTTTTTTCCTTCTTTATTTCTTCTCGCCGCTTCAGTCCGTCTTTATCGCAAACATGTTTCTTCTTGCGGCAACATATGCTCTTTTCAAACATTCGGGCTTACGGCACAGCTTGACAATCACAGGAACAGGGATTGCGCTTCTCATTCTTGTCTCAGGTATTTTTTTCGAACAAAAATCTCTTCATCCCCTTGAAGGCAAACTCGCCTACTACAAAGAATCAAGATACGGGCGAATAGAAGTCCTTCAGGACCGGGAGCAGCTTACACTGATCGGGGACGGAGTTCCTCTTTTCAGCAATCAGAACACTTCAAATGCGGAAGAAACCGTTCATTATGCCCTTGCCCAGATTTCAGATCCGAAACATATCCTTGTCATATCCGCAGAGGGCGGAATAATGGAAGAGCTGGATAAGTACCACCCGGAAACGGTCGATTATATTGAACTTGATCCCGATGTATCGGAGGTGTTGTTCCGCTTCGGTCTGATCAAAAAAATCAAGGGCCTTAACGTGATAAATCAGGACGGACGAGCATATCTTGCAAATACCGAAAAAAACTACGATGCAATCATTCTCAACCTGCCTGAACCCGAAACATACCAGATTAACAGGTTTTATACGGACAGTTTTTATGACATCGCAAAAAAGCGCCTCTCTTCCGGCGGCATTTTAAGCTTTTCGATGGAAGGATATGATAATTATCTGGCAGAACCCCAACGGCAGAAAATTTCTTCTGTCCATAACACCCTCTCACGACATTTTAAGAATGTACTGTTGCTTCCTGGACAAAATATCTATTTTCTGGCATCCCAATCTCCTTTAAGTACGAATATTCCTGACTTTCTTAGCCTTAAAGGCATTTCCACAAGCTATGTCAGCAGTTACTATTATGGGAATATAACCGATGACAGGATTAACCATCTTAAAGAACTCATAGACAAATCAACACAGATAAATACAGATATATATCCAAATCTTATACGTATAATGTTTATGCAGTGGTTTGCAAAATTTTCAACCTCTCCTTTTGTTTTTATTGTAATTCTTTCTATGTTAAGTCTGACTTATCTTTTTTTTATACGAAAAGAAGAATTTGTTCTTTTTTCAACCGGATGCATGGCAATGGGGACGGAAATACTGATTATATTCGCCTTTCAGATATTCTACGGATATATTTATCTGAAAATAGGCCTGATAATAACAGTTTTTCTTGCTGGGCTTCTGCCAGGAGCATGGATAGGAAACAGGTACGGAGGCAATAAAAAAATATTGCTTGTAATAACTGACGCAATTCTTATTTTACTGACAGGCATTTTGATAACAGCTTTCAAACAGACTGGATATAGTATTCCCCTGTCCGCTTTTCTGTTATATGGTTTTATTGTATCCATGATATGCGGATACCAGTTCCCTAAAGCTCTTAAGCTTACAGGAGACAGTAATTCGGCCGTAACAAAATTGTTTTCAGCAGATCTGATCGGAGCGGCTGCTGGAACGCTTCTTATCAGTGTTGTGGTTATTCCATATTTCGGGATTATCATGGCTGCAATCTGCTTGATTGGCTTAAAACTTATCAGCTTGATTATCATGGCGATCAAATCATGAAGATAATAAATAGACGACAATTCATTTACTGCTCAGCATTAATTCTCTCAACACCGGTTTTATCCCTGGCCGTTGGGTCGTCTGATGATAAGAAGGACGATATTTCAGGCCAGGATGATATCCGTGGGAAGATATTCAAGGGAGATGCTCCTGATAAACCATCGAAATGGTCTCATGAAGGCTTTCTTTATACCAAATTAAATGACAGGAAGGTGGTTTGCGGAATATGCCCCCACAGATGTGTATTATCACCGGGCGACAGGAGTGCATGTCGATCTAAAGCTAATATTGACGGGATATTATATAGTCTTTCTTACGGTAATCCTTGCAGTATAAATATTGACCCAGTAGAAAAAAAACCGCTCTTCCATTTCAAACCTCAGACGAAATCTTTTTCACTCGCGGCAGCAGGATGTAACTTTCGTTGCCTTAATTGTCAGAACTGGGAAATTTCCCAGGCAAAACCCGGCGAAGTACGCCAGAGCGAACTTTTTCCGGAAGATGTCGTTATAGCCGCATTGAAAAGTGGCTCCGAATCAATTTCATGCACATATTCAGAGCCGATTTCTTATTTCGAATATATGATTGATATTGCACGTCTTGCAAAAGAAAAAGGCCTTTCCACGCTCTGGATATCAAATGGTTACATTAACAAAGAGCCCCTGATAGAGCTTTGCAGATATATTGACGGCGCAAATGTTAATTTAAAATCCTTCAGCGATAAAATCTACAAAAAGCTGAACGGTGGCAGACTCGAGCCTGTTTTGAATACTTTTAAAATATTAAACGACAAGGGCATCCATTTCGAGATGACCAACCTTGTTGTGCCGGGTTACGTTGATGACCCTGAAATGGTTAAGCGTATGTGCGAATGGATTCTTAACAATCTCGGACCGGATCACCCCCTTCATTTTCTGCGTTTTTTCCCTCAATACAAGCTCGACAGACTTCCTCCAACTCCTGTTTCAACCCTCGAAAATTTCAGAAGTCTGGCAATGAAGGAGGGAATCCGCTATGCTTATGTAGGGAATGTTCCGAACCACGAAGGAATGAACACATTCTGCCATAACTGCAAAAAATTACTTATAGAACGAAAGGGTTACCTGGTACCGGTTTATAACCTTGCCGGAAACAGATGTAAATTCTGCAACACAGTCATACCCGGTGTATGGGAAAACAGAAAAATCAAAACTTGAGACCTTCATAAAAAGTCGTTCTCACACAAAGATCACGGAGAACACAAAGAAAAACCTGAATGTTTAATACGCATTTCTTCGTGCCTTTGTGCCTTCGTCTAAAAAATTGTTTTTTTTCGAGTCCATTCACTGTTCACTTTTAACTATTCACTTACGGAATCAAAATGTCTGAAATAAGAAAAAAAGCTGTTGCCGGATTGATAGTGGGTGACACATTTGTGGTCGTTCGCAAATTCACAAAAAAAGAAACCGAATCTTTTGGCGATATAACAAGAGATTATAATCCTGTTCATTATGACAGGCGGTTTGCAGAAGCAAAAAAATTAAACGGACTTATCTGCCACGGCCTCCTTGTAGCGGGCATGATAACGGAAATCGGGGGTCAGATCGGATGGTTTGCGTCAGGCATGGATTTCCGTTTCAGGAAACCCGTATATTTCGAAGATACCATAACCTGCACATTCACGATAACTGAAATTAATGAAAAAGGGAAAGCAAAAGGAGAGGCGGTTTACCGTAATAAGGACGGAACAGTTGTAATTGAAGCTACCCTGAAAGGCATCCTCCCGGGTTCAATAGAAAAACAGATTTTACGAGAAAACATAACTCCTTAACTTATCAAAAGCTTTTATTTTATTTCTTCAAATACTCCGGTATTCTTGTTTTTCCTGACATTGTCCCAGTTAAAATACTTCCCGTTCATTGCTATATAAACACCATGCGGAAGAGTCTGGGCAAAGGCAAGAGCGCTTCCCAGATTAAATAATCCGTCCGAACTTCCGAATTTATAAGGTATCATTGCTCCGGTCAGAACGATTATTTTGTCCTTTACAGAGCCCGCAATGACTCTTGCAGTTTCAACCATCGTATCGGTTCCGTGGGTTATAACTATTTTATTTTCATTTGCATTGATGCAGTTTTCAAGAATTATCTTCCTGTCTGAATCCGCCATATCAAGGCTGTCGATCATCATCAGGGTTGTTATATCAAACTCCAGCCTGCATCGTCCCAGTTTCAGCATTTCATAAAGATGTGTTTCCTTAAAAAACAGCTCTCCGTTAAGCTCATTATATTCCTTGTCGAAGGTCCCGCCCGTCACAAAGATTCTTATTCTCATACATACCCTTCTTCGACCGTAACACCCCATTTTTTCAGGTTATTGATGATAAATTCGACAATTATCCGATGGGTTTCGCTACCATTGCCTTTTACCCCAAGGGGCTTTCCGAATTCAACGAAAATAGTTTTATCCGGATCAACCGGACCCATATCCTTAATAAGTCTCCCGTTTCCCTGATAATCGGTCTTTAGAGCAACAGGGACAACAGGCACACCCGCCCTTCGCGCAAGCTTTACTCCCAGAGAATTGAAAGAAACCGGATTGAAAACGGCGCTCCTTGTAGCCTGGGGAAAGATTACCACAGAATAACCCATTTTTATGTATTCTTCTCCATCTGAAAGGACTTTAAAAAGATCTTCCCTCGGACTTTTTCTGGATACTGTTATTGGTTTGATGGCTTTCATTATGGATCCTAAAACCGGAAAATCAAGAAGTTCTTCCTTTGCCACAAATGTCAATTTGCTGAACGAAAGGAGAATGGAAGGTATGATAAAGGTATCTATCATGCTCATATGGTTTGAAACATAGACGACAGGCCCCTTGTTTTCAGAAACATGAGTAAGACCTGACACATTCAGCCTTCCTCCCGCTGATTCGATAATTTTAACTATCTCAAAAGAGGACCACCTCCATCTCTCCTGGTCATATTTTCCGATACGGGCCATGAGACTGTCTCTCAGAATATGATCGACAAGCATGACATAATAGACAAGAGTAGGCCATCCGGGCAGTATTTCAGCCAATACCCGTTTTTTCTGAGGACTTGAATAAGAGTCTTCCGATTTAAGTATCTGTGCATATTTTTCTAAATTCATCCAAAAATAAATCCCGTCTTATCCTGTCTGCCTTTATTGGACTTTATCGATCACCTGGAAGCTTAATATTAGTGGTAACTATTCAGGTTGTTTAGGTTGAAGGCGGTTAGGGTTTGATGATCATCCTAAACACCTACAGTCTATCAAACCGAGTAGTTATTTTCAGTGATGATATTTTTTCAGAACAAGAACTGCATTTGTACCACCGAAACCGAAAGAGTTGGTCATCGCCGTTTCCAGATCTGCCTTGCGGGCTACATCGGGGACATAATCAAGATCGCACTCTTTGTCAGAATTACATAGATTTATGGTAGGTGGGATTATTCCGTCATGAATTGCAAGAGCCGTAAAAACGGTCTCGATACCTCCTGCGCCACCCAGAAGATGTCCGGTCATCGATTTTGTTGAGCTGACAGGTATGGTGCGGGCCTTATCTCCAAATACTGATTTAATTGCTATTGTTTCATACAAATCATTGAGCTGCGTGGATGTCCCATGCGCATTTATGTAATCAACTCTCCCAGTTGTTATTCCGGCGTCCCTAAGAGCAGATTTCATGCATCTTGCGGCACCTTCCCCGTCAGGAGGAGGCGATGTCATATGATATCCGTCCCCGGTCATTCCATACCCGCACACTTCCGCATATATATGCGCTCCCCTTTCAAGTGCCCCGGAGAGAGTTTCAAGTATAAGAATACCGCTTCCTTCTCCAACAACAAAACCGTCACGATCCCTGTCAAAAGGACGTGACGCCCTCTGAGGATCATCATTGCGGGTTGAAAGAGCTTTCATGGCATTGAAACCGGCTATGCAGGTGCCGGTTATGACAGCCTCCACACCGCCTGTTATCATAGCATCCGCGTCTCCTTTTTGAATCGCCCTGAATGATTCCCCAACGGCGTGTGTTCCGGCCGCACAGGCCGTCGCAATCGATACATTGGGTCCCTTGGCGCCAAAGAGAATTGAAATCATTCCCGGAGCCATGTTTCCAATCATGAGCGGTATAAAAAAAGGACTTACACGACCCGCACCCCTTTTACTGATATCGAGAATCGTTTTTTCCATGATCCCGAGACCCCCAAGGCCGCATCCTGTTATGACCCCAACCCTGTCAAAGTTCGAGCTGTCGATTACCAGCCCTGAATCTTCAAGCGCCATTCTGGTGGCTGCCACGGAATAGGAGATAAAAAGCTCTGAACGGAGCGCGTCCTTTTTTGACATAAAATCTTCCGGCCT
>JAABQB010000074.1 GCA_011391695.1 Desulfobacteraceae bacterium
TTTATGCATAACAGGGCGTTCGAATTTACCGGTTACAATGGTGTCTATCTTGCCTTTGGGGTAAAAAATATAAAAAATGCGCTTGTCTCGCTAAGAACTCTCGGGATAAAAGGCGCCAGCATCACAATTCCGCACAAGATAGAGGCAATGAAGTATCTTGATGAAGTGGACAGTATCGCTCTCAAGATTGGCGCTGTAAATTCGGTAGTAAATAATAACGGGTTTCTTAAGGGATATAACTCCGACGGACTTGGCGCGGTAAAGGCCTTGTCTGAAAATACGGCGATTAAAGGAAAGAGCATTGCCGTTATAGGAGCAGGCGGGGCCGCGCGAGCTGTCGGGTTCTGTGTAAAGAAAGAAGGCGGAAGAATAACAGTCATAAACCGGAGTGCGGATAAAGGGGAACGTCTTGCGGGAGATCTTTCCGCTGATTATCTTCCGTTAAGAGATATCGGTAAAACGAACTTTGATATTCTGATCAATACGACTCCTGTCGGAATGACGCCTCATACTGATGAGATGCCGATAGAAAAAAGATATCTTGAAAAAGGGATGGTAGTGATGGATATCGTCTATAATCCGTTAAAAACCCGTTTGTTGGCGGAAGCTGAAAAGGCGGGTTGCATTACGGTTGACGGTGTTTCCATGTTTGTTCAACAGGGCGTCTTCCAGTTTGAATTATGGACCGGAAAAAAAGCTCCGATAGATGTGATGAAAAAGGCAGTTCTTGAAGCACTTACTAAATGAGAAAGTAAAATACGTGCGGGTATGATAGAAATATTTCCAGGAATCATTAACCGGTGCGAAGTCAACGTCCCGGGGTCAAAAAGCTATACGCACAGGCTTCTGATTGCCTCGGCATTATCTGACGGGATATGCACATTAAGAAACTGCCTCAGAAGTGAAGATACTCTCCTAACTCTTAAAGCTTTGCGGAAAATGGGTGTCAGGATCGATGATGCCGTAACGGAAATTGCGGTTCACGGGAATAAGGGAACTCTTAAAGCCTGTCATGAACCATTGTTTCTCGGCAATTCGGGAACATCCATGCGCCTGCTGACGGGAGTTGCGGCTCTGGGTGATGGCTACTATACGTTGACCGGTACAAGCCGCATGTCCGAGCGCCCGATTGAGGATCTTCTGGATGGTTTAAAAAGCCTTGGAGTTGCGGCCCGATCTGTCAATAATAACGGGTGTCCGCCGGTTGTAATAAAAGGCGGAAAAATAAAAGGGGGCATGATTGGGCTGAAATGTAATTTAAGCAGCCAGTTCCTTTCATCCATTCTTTTAATTGCCCCATACACTGAGGATGGAATAGAGATAAAAGTCATTGAAGGTCCCGTATCAAAACCGTATATAGACATGACAATTGATATAATGGCAAAGTTCGGCGTTGATATAAAACGCGACGGATATTTAAAATTTGATATTGAAGGGAACAGGTGTTACAGAGCCGAAAATCATTATGTTGAGCCGGATTGTTCACAGGCGGGATATTTCTGGGCTGCCGCAGCCATTACAGGCGCCGAAATTAAAGTCAGGGGGATTACAAAAGAATCGCGCCAGGGTGATCTTAATTTTACCGAGTTGCTTGAGAAGATGGGTTGTGAAATAGTGTTTGAAAAAGACGGCATTTCGGCAAAGGGGGGCTCTCTTTCGGGAATCGAGGCGGATCTGTCGGATATGCCCGACATGGTTCCCACCCTTGCTGTTGTGGCATCTTTTGCGAAAGGAACAACTGTTATAAAGAATGTCGGTCACCTGAAAGAAAAAGAGAGCGACCGTTTATCTGCCGTTGTAAACGAACTTTCAAAAACAGGCATAGAAGCAAAGTCCACCGGGACGGATCTTGTAATTAAGGGAGGAGCACACCGGAGCGCTGAAATCGATACGTATAACGACCACAGGATTGCCATGAGTTTTGCGATTGCAGGACTCAGAGTTCCAGGCATATTCATAAAAGATGAAAAATGCGTCGGAAAGTCATTTCCAGATTTCTGGAAAGTTCTTAAGACTCTTGGCCGGAACATAAGTTGAAGTCTGAAGGTAGATAGACTGAAGGCTGAAGACAGTATGAACATATACTTGATTGGATATAGATGCACAGGGAAGAGTTCGGTTGGAAAGCTTCTTGCCGCAAAGCTGGATATGAAATTCACAGACGCCGATACTGAACTTGTAAACCTTTCCAAAAGATCGATTTCCGAACTTGTTGAAACTTCAGGATGGGACGAATTCCGGAGAATTGAGAAAAATATCATCAGGGAAATTTCTGCGCTCGAAAAGCTTGTTGTTGCAACAGGCGGAGGTGCGGTTCTTGACGGCGATAATGTAGAGTGTATGAAGAAAACGGGAATAGTTGTATGGCTCAAGGCAACATCTCAGACGATAAGTGAAAGAATAAAAAAGGATTGTGACACGAAAGATTTCAGGCCTGCTCTTTCCGCAAAAGGAACAATTGATGAGATTGATGAAATATTATCGGCCCGTAAACGCTTTTATGAAGAGGCGATGGATTTTTATATTGATACGGATGATCTTGATATAAGTGATGTATGCCGTGATATTATGAATCTGATTGAAACCGTAAAGGAAAAACGATAATGCCCGGAAACTCTTTTGGTACATTGTTCAGAATAACAACCTGGGGAGAATCCCACGGGGAGGCCGTGGGCGTCGTCATAGACGGCTGCCCTCCTGAAATAAAGTTGGATGAATCGGTTGTTCAGGATATGCTGGACAGGCGGAAACCCGGAGGTTCAGCGGCGAGTACTTCAAGAAAGGAACATGACAAGGCAATCATCATGTCGGGTGTTTTTAACGGGTTGACAACCGGAACCCCAATAATGATAATTGTGAAGAACAGTGATGTTCAGCCGGGATCGTATAAAAAATATGCGGATGTTTTCAGGCCGGGGCACGGCGATATAACATACCAGGCAAAATATGGAATAAGGGACTGGAGGGGGGGCGGAAGAGCTTCAGCAAGGGAAACAATTGGAAGGGTTGCTGCCGGTGCGGTTGCGAAAGCTCTGCTGGACCGTGAGAAGATAGCCGTATCTGCTTATACGATCGAGCTTGGCGGAATCAAAGCCGAAATGCGTGACCCTGGCGCCGTATCCGGAAACATGTTCTTCTGCCCTGATATGAAGGCTGCTCTTAAAATGGAAAAACGGATAAATGACGTTAAAAAAAAGGGCGATTCCATTGGGGGCATTGTAGAAATCATAGCAAAGGGAGTTGCTGCCGGCCTCGGTGAACCTGTTTTCGACAAGCTGGACGCCGACCTTGCGAAAGGACTGATGAGCATAGGCGCTGTCAAGGGGGTTGAGATAGGCGCCGGTTTCAAAGCCTCGGCCCTGCTTGGTTCCGAAAATAACGACCCTATAACTCCGGGAGGCTTTTCGACCAATAATTCAGGCGGGATTCTCGCCGGAATATCCAACGGGGATGATATTGTGATCAGGGTTGCAGTCAAGCCGATTCCTTCAATCGAAAAAGAACAAAAAACCGTTGATCTTTCCGGAAAAGCGAGAACAATTTCTGTCAAGGGAAGGCATGATATATGCGCGATACCGCGGATTAACGTGGTATGTGAATCTATGGTAGGTCTTGTTCTGGCCGATCATCTGTTGAGACAGAGAGCCATTGGAAGATGAGTAAAAGGATATCAATAGGCATAATAGGCGGGACAGGAAGCATGGGGCAGTGGTTCGGAAATTTTTTTTCAGATGCCGGGCACACAGTTTTTATTTCCGGAAGAAAAACCGAGCTAACTTCTGCAGATATAGCTAAGAAATGTGAGGTTGTCATTCTAAGCCTTCCATTGGATGCTGCTATTGCAGTATCGGAAGAGATCGGGCCTTTGCTGGGTGATACCCAGCTTCTTATGGATTTTTGCTCCCTGAAGGAAAAAATATTGGAAAGCATGACAGGCAGCACTTCCGCTGAAGTAACAGGCGCTCATCCCTTATTCGGGCCTTTTATGGATTCCATAAAAGGTCAGAATGTAATTTTATGTCCCGGCAGGGGGGAACAATGGCTGAAATGGCTTGAAAATGAATTTGTTTCAAAGGGGGCTTTTGTAACCGTCATGAATCCTTCCGTTCATGACAGGCATATGGCTATTGTTCAGGGACTTACTCATTTTCTCGCAATTTGCATGGGGCGAACGCTCCAGAAGATGAATATGAATAATAGTACAGCCCTTTCCTGCTCCACTCCTGTTTTTAAAATTAATTACGATCTTATCGGACGTCTTTTCGCCCAGGACATCGGCCTTTATCAAAATATTATAAGCAGGAATATTCATTTTGGTAATGTTCTTGATCTTTTTCTATCGTCTGTTGATGAAGGAAGAGACTCCCTTTTATCCGGTCAGAGCGAAAAAGGATTGCTTTTTCTTGAAGGTGTCAGGGATTATTTCAAAGACTCCTGCCGGAATTCCCTTAAAGAAAGCAACAGGCTTATAAATACCCTTTATGGTGAACAGTGAACACATGAAATTCCGTAGTCTGATCAATATTTTCACTATTTTCATCTGGCTCTGCTTTGGAGAACTTTCTGCCACAGCCGGTATTGTTACGGATCAGCTGGGACGAAAAGTTCTTGTTCCGAAAAACCCGCAACGGGTTATATCTCTGGCGCCGAATATTACCGAAATTATTTTTGCCCTGGATAGTGAAAGACTTTTAAAGGGGGTGACTCTCCACTGCGATTTTCCGGCTGAGGCTAAGCTTCTTCCAAGAGTCGGCTCATACGTCGGACTCGACCTTGAAAAAATTGTATCTTTAAAACCTGACTTGTGCATTGCCATAAAAGACGGAAACCCGAAACAAGTGGTTGATCGGCTGGAATCTTTCGGAATACCGGTTTACGCGGTAGATCCGAGAAACCTTGACTCTGTAATGGAAACAATTCTATCAATAGGCAGCCTGCTCGGTGCAGATAAAAGGGCTGATATTCTTGTTAAAAATATGCGCTCCCGGATAAAGCATGTCGCGGAGCTTGTTGCCGCAACATTTCACAGGCCCGGAGTCTTTTTCCAGATAGGAGCCGCGCCTGTTGTATCTGTAGGCACCCTGACATATATCCATGAGCTTATTTTGCTGGCAGGAGGCACAAATGTAACTGCCGGAGAAACGCCTTACCCGCGCTTCAGCCGGGAGCAACTTATTGCGCTTTCCCCGGATGTAGTCATTATCACATCCATGACAAGAATCGATGCGTTTGATCAGGTTCTGGCGGAATGGAATAGATGGCCGCAGATTCAGGCAGTCCGCAATAAACAGATATACATGGCCGATTCGGATCTCTTTGACCGCCCTTCGCCACGCCTTGTTGACGGCCTGGAAGCGCTTGTTAAATTGATTCATCCGGAACTGTTCGGGAATAAAAAATAATTATGGAATCCGGTTTTCTGAAACGACTTATGCTTGTCTCGGCTCTCCTCTCGGTTCTGCTTGCCGGAGCCATGTACCTTGGAATTTCCATCGGATCTACCGGAAGCAACTTTGGTGACTCAATTCGGTTTCTGTTTACGGGCAAAAGCACAGGTTCCGTTTCGGAAGCAATCATTCTACAGATTCGTCTGCCCCGGGTGATGCTGGCGGCACTGGTCGGGGCGGCTTTATCTTTAGGAGGGCTTGTATTCCAGGCCCTGCTTCGAAATCCCCTTGCTGAACCTTATATACTGGGAATTTCCGGAGGTTCGGCAATAGGCGCAATTTTCGGAATTATTCTGGGATTTTCATATTTTCCGGGTGTGAGCATAATGGCTTTTACCGGCAGCCTTGCCACCTTGCTCCTTCTTCTTGTGATGTCATCCGGGCAGACTCTTTTTAAAAAGGATTCACTCCTTTTATCCGGAGTCATGATTAATGCATTCTGTTCGGCTGTTATTATGTTCCTGATATCGATGACCCGTGACGCCCGGCTGCACAACATTATTTTCTGGCTCATGGGGGATCTCTCATCGGCGGATACAGGAAAGGTTGGAATCCTGGCAGCGGCACTCTTTCCTTGTTTTATTCTCCTTTTCTGGCTTTCCAATATAATGAACCTGCTCCTCATGGGGAGAGACATGGCTCAAACAATGGGAGTAAACATAAAAATCGTGACCGTTACCCTGCTTGTCGTCACCTCCTTCATGGTAAGCGCCACAGTCAGCTATTGCGGCCTGATCGGATTTGTGGGACTGGTCATACCCCACCTGCTCCGGATTATTCTGGGCTCCGATCATCGCATTCTTGTGCCGGCCTGTGTGCTGGGCGGCGGTACATACATGGTTGTTTGCGACATGTTGGCAAAAATTCTCCCCTCTCAGGGTGAAATGCCGGCCGGTGTCATTACCGCTCTGATCGGTGCGCCGCTTTTCATATATTTACTCAAAAGGTCCGGACAATGAACCCGGTAATTACCGTTACAAAACTCAACTATGCATACGGGAATATCTCCGTACTCAGGGACATTTCTTTTCAGATTCAAAGAAGTGACTTCTTCATAATTATCGGTCCCAACGGCTCAGGCAAAACGACTTTACTTCGTCTGCTCGCGGGCATCATCAGCGCCGGAGAAGGAAGGATTGATGTGCTTGGTGATTCCATAGAGGATTATACCCGCAAGACCTTGGCCCGGAAAATCGCGTATGTGTCCCAGACGGTTCCTGTCGATTTTCCGTTTACAGTATCCGAAGTAGTGTTGATGGGGCGATCTCCGCATCTGGGAATGCTCGGCCTGGAGAAAGAGAAGGATCTGGTGACTACAAAACAGGCTATGGAATTTACGGAATTGGATCATCTTGCCGATCGCAGAATGAACCAGTTAAGCGGCGGTGAATGTCAGAGGGTTTTCATCGCAAGGGCGATTTGCCAGGAGACGGATATCATCCTTCTGGACGAACCTACAGCATCTCTTGATCTTGCTCACCAGACCCGGATTATGGATCTGATGGAAAAATTGCAGAAGGAGAGAGATATTACGGTTGTTATGGTGTCACACGATGTGAATCTTGCCGCCATGTACGGCAAAACCTTGCTCCTTTTAAAGGAAGGTCAAATTGTAAGCCGTGGAAAGCCGGATGAAGTGCTGACGTTTCAAACCCTTGAAGCGGCATACGGATGCACGCTATTGGTAGATGAGAGTCCGCTGGGTCATTTTCCTCGAGTAACACCTGTGCCTAATCGACTCATGGTGATAAAAAAATAGATTACTGTTCTCTCCGCACCTTTCGTGGCCCTCGAACCCTTGAATCCTTGCACCGTTCCAGTTGCTTCATAATAAAATGTTATAGAATTACAGGGAAGGCAGAGATAGCATTATTCCATGTTTTTTGTTGCCGAGGAGGGAACGGTCAGCAGCTTTCAGGGGATCAGGGAGGTCATTGTTAATGATGGCTTTATACCGACCGAGGGAGTCATTAATGGTTTACTCCGGAGACAGGAGGCAAAGTTAGCAAAAAACGGCTCGCCCAGTTTGGAAGAGCCATGAAGCACCTGGGGATTGAGATGATCCAGGCCTATTCTCCGGAAGCAAGGGGGCGAAGCGAACGGGCTTTTAAAACTCACCAGGAGCGGCTCGTCAAGGAGTTGGCCTTTTATGGAATCACCGATATGGAAGCAGCCAACCGTTATCTGGCCGAGGTATATCTGCCGGCTTTTAATGCCGAGTTCATGCAGCCTGCGGCTGAGTAAGGAACTGCGTTTTTAAAGTGGATTGGCGCAAATATAGACGATATTCTTTGTGAACAGTATGAACGGACAGTGACGGCTGACAACTGTGTCAGCTTTTAGGGGAAAACGCTGCAAATCCCTGCTACAAAAGCGGACAAAGCTATTTGTTGTTAACATACCGATGGTTCAAAAAATGTGAAGCCAGCAATTCTTGACAATCCACTACATAAGATGTAAGTGGAGATTCGAATGTGCCTGGGTGGCGGAATAGGTAGACGCAAGGGACTTAAAATCCCTCGGTCCTTAGTGGCTGTGCGAGTTCAATTCTCGCCCTAGGCACCATGAAATCAGGGGTTTAGCTGGAACGGGCTAAACCCTTTTTTTCTGAAATTTCATGAATTGTGCCCAAATTGTGCCCATTTTGCGTAGAAAGGTAGTTTTCCTGTCTCTGTGCTGCAAGCTTCAAATCCGATTCGCTGACAATATTATACCGATCAAAAATACTTCTTGTTTTATGTCCTGAAATCATCATGGCCGGGCTGATCTTTGAAAACAGCAGGAGCGGCTTTGTCGGACTGCTGGAGCAGGTTGAGTTGATTCGTTCTCAGAACGGCTTGAAGAAGGTGATTTTTGCTGTGGAGCCCACGGGCAATTATCACAAGCCTCTGAGCAGGTTTCTGGTTGATAGCGGCAGTCATTTGGTTTTGGT
>JAABQB010000075.1 GCA_011391695.1 Desulfobacteraceae bacterium
CGAACTCAAGGATATGCAAAAGAAAGGCGTTATTTACAGGCCTTTTGCGGGAAAAACTCTTGGTCTGATTTTTGACAAGGCGTCAACACGTACTCGTGTTTCCTTTGAATCCGCTATGGTTCAGCTTGGGGGCCATCCCCTTTTTATAAGCGCAAGGGATACACAGATAGCAAGGGATGAACCCGTCAGGGATACCGCAAGGGTTCTTTCAAGATATCTGGACTGCCTGGCGATAAGAACATATTCCCAGGATCTGCTGGAAGAATTTGCGGAATTTTCTTCGATACCCGTTATTAACGCGCTGACCGATTTGTACCACCCGTGCCAGGTTTTGAGCGACCTGATGACTGTAATAGAGAAAAAGGGGAAATACAGTGGCATTAAGATAGCCTGGATAGGTGACGGGAACAATGTGGCCCATTCATGGATCAATGCCGCCGCAGTTTTAGGCCTTAACCTTGTTCTCGCATGCCCTGAGGGTTATACACCGAATGACGAGATATTAAAAAGGGCTATTGGAACAGGTTGTGGTAAAATAGATGTAATATCCAATCCTGCCGAGGCTGTTAAAGGGGCGGATGTTATATATACGGATGTCTGGGCAAGCATGGGGCAGGAGAGCGAGCATACAATAAGGAAGCGGGTATTTGAATCTTATCAGGTAAACAGCAGGCTTCTCAAACAGGCTTCGGGGGATGTTATTGTCATGCACTGTCTTCCCGCTCACAGGGAAGAAGAAATAAGCGAAGAAGTGCTTGAAGGCCCTAACTCTGTTGTGTGGGACCAGTCTGAAAACAAGCTTCACATGTCAAAAGCCATAATAGAAGCTCTGATAACCGGAAGGGCAGGCTGACCAATTAAATTCGTTATGATATTTTATTTTTGCGCCGCAAGGATTCAAGGTGCCCAGGATTCAAGGCTTCAAGGGTTCAAGAATAAGAATGTATGCTGTTTTCGCTTGACCCCCTGGAACTCTTTGTAACTCAGAATATCGGCATCAGCCGATTGTACTTAACTTAACGGGAGACATAAAGTGGCAGAGAAGGTAAAAAAAGTAGTGCTGGCATACTCAGGCGGGCTTGATACGTCGGTTATACTGAAATGGCTTATTGAAACATACAAATGTGAAGTCGTCACTTTTTCCGCTGATCTTGGCCAGGAGGAGGAGCTATACTACATTGAGGATAAAGCAAAGAAGACGGGGGCTGTAAAGGTTTACATAGATGATCTCAGGGAGACATTTGTTAAAGATTATGTTTTTCCGGTCTTCCGTGCAAATGCCGTTTATGAAGGGCAGTACCTTCTTGGAACATCTCTGGCAAGGCCTCTTATTGCAAAGAGGCAGATGGAAATTGCCGGAATTGAAGGAGCGGACGCGGTAAGCCACGGCGCGACAGGAAAGGGAAATGACCAGGTCAGATTTGAGCTGGCCTACCTGGCTCATGATCCGAATATCAGAATTATTTCTCCATGGCGCGAATGGGACCTCGGATCAAGAACTTCACTTATGGAATTTGCGGCCAAGCACGGGATACCTGTCCCGGTAACCCAGGCTAAACCTTATAGCAGCGACAGGAACCTTCTTCATATCAGTTATGAAGGAGGGATTCTGGAAGATCCATGGAATGAACCGCCTGAGGAGATTTTTACTCTTTCAGTATCTCCGATGAATGCGCCTGATAAGCCGGAGAGAATAGAAATCGAATTCAAAAAAGGGGATCCGGTTGCAATTAACGGAGAAAATCTTTCTCCCGCGACTCTTTTGAAGGAACTCAACAGGCTGGGGGGAAAACATGGCATTGGAAGAGCGGATATCGTGGAAAACCGTTTTGTCGGGATGAAATCACGGGGAGTTTATGAAACTCCCGGCGGAACAATCCTGAGGGCCGCTCACATGGCTGTCGAGTCAATCACAATGGACAGGGAAGTAATGCACTTAAGAGATTCCCTTATTCCCAAATATGCAGAGCTTGTTTACTACGGTTTCTGGTTTTCTCCCGAAATGAGACTCATGCAGAAAATGATTGACGGGACTCAGGAATATGTATCGGGTTTGGTTCGGCTTGAGCTTTACAAGGGAAGCTGCCGGGTTCTTGGCCGGAAATCGGATGAATCCTTATACAGCCATGATTTTGCCACGTTTGAAGGTGACAGGGTATTCAGCCAGAAAGACGCCGAAGGCTTCATAAAACTGAATGCCCTGAGGTTGAGGATTCAAAGCTTAAAAAAGAGGGCGTTATCCTGATTTCAGATAAAACCGCCTAAAGGAAAGTACAATTTAACAGAGGTTGCTTACATGGCAGAAAAACCCTGGAACGGAAGATTCTCTCAGAAGACAGAAGGGATCGTCGAATCCTTTACATCCTCAATAAATGTGGATAAAAGGCTCTATGCGCAGGACATCGCAGGGAGTATTGCCCACTGCCGCATGCTTGCCAAAACTTCCATCATAACGGAAGAGGAATCGTCCAGACTGGTTAAGGGACTTCTTAAGATAAAGAAGGATATTGAAAGCGGCAGGTTTAAATATAATGACAGCCTTGAAGATATCCATATGCATATAGAGTCCAGGCTTGCCGCCGATATTGGGAAAGCAGCGCTAAAGCTTCATACCGCAAGAAGCAGGAATGACCAGGTTGCCCTTGATATAAGAATGTATATGAGGGAAGAGTCACTGGAGATAATCGATGGGCTGATTGATTTGAGAAAGATTCTGCTGTCTTTGGCAGGTAATCATACCGGGACCATAATGGCAGGCTATACACATCTTCAGAAAGCCCAGCCCGTTCTTTTTGCCCATCACCTGATGGCATATTACGAAATGTTTTCAAGAGATACCGATAGAATGAGGGACTGTCAGAAGAGGATAAACGTGATGCCTCTGGGAAGCGCCGCGCTTGCAGGAACAACATATCCCATTGACAGGAAATACACCGCAGGGCTCCTTGATTTTCCGAAAGTTTCGGCAAACAGCATTGATTCTGTCTCGGACAGGGATTTTATCATCGAATTTCTTGCTTCCGCATCCATATGCATGGTGCATTTCAGCAGGTTGTCGGAAGAGCTTGTTATATGGTCTTCTTACGAGTTTAATTATATTGAACTTCCGGATGCTTTCGCAACAGGAAGCAGTATAATGCCCCAGAAAAAAAACCCTGACATTCCTGAGCTTGTTCGGGGAAAGACCGGACGTGTATTCGGGGCCCTCTTTGCACTTTTAGCTATAATGAAATCTCTGCCTCTGTCATATAACAGGGATATGCAGGAGGATAAAGAGCCGGTTTTTGACGCCATTGACACGTTGAAAGCATGTATTGGAATCTACATAAAGATGCTTCCGAATCTGAAAATCAATAAAGATGTGATGCTGAAGGGAGCCTCATCCGGATATTTAAATGCAACGGATATGGCCGATTATCTTGTAACAAAAGGGATGGCCTTCAGGGATGCCCACGCATGTACCGGTAAGGCTGTACGATATGCCATAGGAGAAAAAAAAGAGCTTCATGAACTGACCCTTGAAGAAATGAGATTGTTTTCTTCGCTTTTTTCTTCCGATATTTATGATGTGCTGACTCCGGCAAGTATGATAGAGCGCAGAAAATCTTCAGGAGGGACGGCGACTGAAAATGTTCTTCGGGCCATTAAGAAGGCAAAAAGGGATATCGGGAAAGAATGTCAAAAAAAGGCTTCAAAATAATATGCTCCGTAATATTTTGTACCTATGAATAAGGATAAAGGAATTAAATATGTTTACGCGAAAGAAACTTTTATGGAGAGCGTTAAAAAACTGCCTGATTTTACAATTGGCCTTATTCATGGCGGTTTCTGTCTGCCTGCTTGGCTGCGGGAAAAAGGGTCCACCGGTTCCTCCGCGCCATGCTGCAATTCCAGCAGTCAAAGATTTGGGCTCAAATATTGATGGTGATACGATTGTTTTGACCTGGACGATTCCGGATAAGATTGAAGATAAAAGCGCCGGCATAAAAGGTTTTGTTGTGCACAGGGCAAAGCAGAAGATTTCGGATGCTGATTGCAGGAACTGTCCTGTTAACTTCAAGCCTGTCGCGGAAATTTCGGCGGAAACAAAACTTCCGGCGGAAAAGATGAAATATGCGGAACGTCTTGAAAAAGGATTCAAGTATGTTTTCAAGGTTATAGTCACCAGTAATGCCGGAACCGACAGCAGCGATTCAAATTATGTTGAAATCGTTTACTGATGACTTTTTATGAAAGCATAATATACTGATAACTTGAACATTGTAGCGGGAGTGATATGAATCATTTTGCCTTTCGTGACAACGAACTTTATTGCGAGGAGGTTCCTGTTCAAAAGATTGCGGAACAGGTTGGAACACCCTTATATATATACAGTCATGCCACTTTAAAACGCCATTTTCATGCATTTGCCGATGCTTTTAAAGATGTCGACAACCTTATATGCTTTTCTGCAAAGGCAAATACAAATCTTGCGGTTTTGAAACTCTTTTCAAATCTCGGAGGAGGTCTTGATATTGTTTCCGGCGGCGAGCTTTACAGGGGATTAAAAGCGGGATTTTCTCCGGAAAAAATCGTTTATTCGGGTGTCGGCAAAAGAATCGACGAGATAGATTATGCGCTTGAAACAGGCATACTGATGTTTAACATAGAATCCCTTGAGGAGCTTGACTCAATAAATAAAAGGGCAGGGGTTCTTAAAAAGAGAGCTAATGTATCGATAAGGGTGAACCCGGATGTTGATGCGAGGACGCATCCTTATATTTCAACAGGCATGAAAAAAAATAAATTCGGAATTAACACCGAGTTTGCCATTAAGGGTTACAAAGCCGCCATGGGGCTTAAAAACGTTAAAATAGTCGGGATAGATTGCCATATAGGATCCCAGATTACAGAGATAAAACCTTTTGAAGACGCGCTGAAGAGCTTGAAGCTCCTGATAAAGGATCTTGAGGCTTATGGCATTAATATAAAGTATCTCGATATGGGTGGCGGACTTGGAATAACCTATAATGATGAAGTTCCTCCCCAGCCGGCCGAGTACGCAAGAGCGATAAAGAAATCCCTGGGCAGAACAAAACTGAAACTTATTCTTGAGCCGGGTAGAGTGATTGTCGGGAATGCGGGCGCCCTCGTTACAAAGGTGCTTTACAGGAAGTCAACAGGTGTCAAGGAATTTATAATTGTTGATGCGGGAATGAACGATCTTGTCCGTCCGACTCTTTACAAGGCTTTTCATGCCATAAAACCGGTTGTTCTTTCGGAAGAAGGCGAGATTGTGGCGGATATTGTAGGCCCGATATGCGAGAGCGGCGATTTCCTTGCCCTTGACCGCTACGTGCAAAGAGTGCACCAGGGAGATCTCATTGCAGTCATGAGTGCAGGAGCATATGGTTTTGTGATGTCATCCAATTACTGCTCAAGACTGAAAATACCTGAAGTAATGGTTAAAGAGAATAAGTTCCATGTTACGAGGAAAAGGCAGAAATATGAAGACCTGACAAAGGGAGAGAAAATCCCTCCTTATTTATAGAAAATTGTACCTAAACAAAGAGCTTCACAACAAATAGAGCGGATGATGGATGGAGTATGAAAAAAATAACTTTTTTTAAGATGAGCGGAAGCGGTAATGACTTTATTTTAATCGACAACAGAAATAACGTTGTTGATGAAAATAACCTTACATCTTTTATCAGAAATGTGTGCAGAAGGAAGATGTCGGCAGGGGCTGACGGGTTGATACTGATCGAAAATTCGGATTCCGCCGATTTTAAATGGCGTTATTATAATTCGGACGGCGGCAGGGCTGAGATGTGCGGTAATGGTGCAAGATGTGCTGCAAGGTTTGCATATCTGAACAAGATAGCCGGGTCGGAAATGTCCTTTGTTACGGACGCGGGTATTGTCCGCGCACAGGTTAAAGGCGACAAGGTTAAAGTGAAAATGGTGGATCCTTCGGATTTCAAACAGGATTACAGTATAGAACTAAAAGACGGACCCTTAACCGTGTCAAGTGTGAATACAGGTGTTCCACATGTTGTCATTACGATGGATTCGATCGATGATGTTGACGTTGTCGGAACAGGAAGAGAAGTCAGGCGGCATAAAAAATACGCCCCTGCCGGAACGAACGTTAATTTTATTACCAGAGTAAAAAACGGCGCGTTTTCCATCAGGACATATGAACGTGGTGTTGAAGATGAAACCCTGGCATGCGGAACCGGATCAGTTGCATCTGCGCTTGTCACAGCCTTTAAGGAAAAAGTTGATTCTCCGCTAAACGTTGTGACAAGAAGCGGTGGAGTTCTGACCATTCATTACAAAGAGGATAAAGGCAGATTCTACGATATTTATCTTGAAGGAGATGCAAGGGTAATATACAAGGGCAAGCTCTGGGATGATGCATGGCGGTATTAGGCTGAAGGCTGTTAGGCTTTAGGCTATTAGGCTGAAGGCTGGTTGTAGGCTAAAGGCTGAATAACCAAATTTTTATACAGGATGGTGCTTACAAAATGATCAGAATCGAAAAATCGGAAAGACTGAAGAATCTCCCTCCATATCTGTTCAAGGAGATTGACAGGCAGAAAGAGGAAGTAAGAAAGCGTGGAGTTGATATTATAAGCCTTGGCGTCGGAGATCCTGATATGCCGACACCTCCGCACATCATTGAGGCCTTGCAAAAAGCCGCGATTGATCCCGAGAATCACAAGTACCCGTCATATTCGGGAATGGATGATTTTAACAGGGCGGTTGCACGATGGTATAAGAAAAGATTCAATGTCAAACTCGATTCCGGAAGTGAAGTAGTGACCCTTATAGGTTCGAAAGAAGGTATAGCGCATATCCCCCTTGCATATATAAATCATGGGGATCTTGCGCTTGTGACAAGCCCGGGCTACCCGGTATATGACACAGGCGTTCAGTTTGCCGGAGGCAGATCATACTTTATGGATTTAAAGAAGGAGAATGATTTTCTTCCCGACCTTAAAGCGGTGCCGTCCGATATTGCAAAAAAAGCTAAATTGATGTTCATAAACTATCCGAATAATCCGACGTCGGCGGTTGCCACAGACGAATTTTTTAAAGAAGTTGTGCGCTTTGCCGAAGCAAACAACATCATAGTATGCCATGACGCTGCTTACACTGAACTGACATTTGACGGTTATAAACCGGCAAGCTTTCTCGAAACAGACGGAGCAAAGGAAGTCGGCATAGAGTTTCACTCTCTTTCGAAAACATATAACATGACCGGTTGGCGTTTGGGTTTTGCGGTCGGAAGGTCTGAAGTTGTCAATGCCCTTGGGCAGATAAAGAGCAATATCGATTCGGGCGCATTCCAGGCTGTCCAGGTGGCCGGGATTGCGGCTCTCGACGGCGACCAGGGATGCGTTGAGAAGATAAACTTGGAATATACGGAAAGGCGCAATATCCTGGTGGACGGGCTTATCAAGCTCGGTCTTTCCGTCAAAAAACCCCGGGCTACATTCTATGTGTGGATAGATGTCCCGAAGGGTTATACTTCGGCGCAGTTCACGAGTCATCTTTTATCAAAAGCCGGGATAGTTGTGACTCCAGGAAACGGATTCGGAGCCGCCGGAGAGGGTTATATCCGTATGGCGCTTACGGTCGGAAAAGAAAGAATGAAAGAGGTAATCGAGAGAATACGTTCCATAGGGTTTTAGGATGGAAAAACATACGGCATATATCTCTGCCGGCTCCAACATAGGTGACAAGCTTTTAAACTGCAGAAATGGTATAACGGCTTTAACCGAATCAGGTGCAACTGTCATTAAAGCATGGTCGCGCTTCTATAAAACTTCACCTGTTGATTTCAGGGAGCAGGACTGGTTTGTGAATGCCGTGGTTAAAGTTGAAACAGAACTGGATCCATTTAAGCTCTTAAAGGATATGAATTCAATACAGATAAGCGCTGGTCGAACCTTTGACACGGTGCGTTTTGGTCCCCGAATCCTCGATCTTGATATAATTTTGTACGACAATGTTGTCGTTGATTTGCCAGGGCTAACCATACCGCATCCCAGGATGCATAAGAGGCGCTTTGTACTGAAGCCTTTATGTGATATAGATCCCGAGGTTATTCACCCGGTTTTCAAAAAGGCTCTTAAACATCTGCTCGACAGTCTGGACGATGATGAGCAGAAAGTAATAGAATATGAATGAGGATCGACCGCAATCTCTCAAATAAACGGGAGAAGAACTATAAATAATGGACTCGTAAGTCCATCAACAGGCCGAGGGCGATTAAGCCCCGGCCTGGGATGAGGGTGGAACCGCTTGAATTTACTTCAAGCGGCGGGAGAGGGGAAGCCCTTT
>JAABQB010000076.1 GCA_011391695.1 Desulfobacteraceae bacterium
ACCGGGAGCAAGGGCCACCATGCTGTCGGCGTATCTTGCAGCTTCAGGACTTGGACGGGTGCTGGGGGCATTATTGGGAGGGCCGGTCTGGCTCTTGGGAGGACTTCCTGCAATCGGAATTGTTTCTTCGCTTATCAGTATTCTTGCCCTTATTTCTATTCTATGGAGTTTTAAACAATTATAGCGATTGTCAGAATAATGTTCCGATTGGATCCCGTTCAAGTCACGTTGGCCATATCCCGGCATGACGATAGATCGGATATTATGCAAAGGTCTCAGACCATTTTACATGTTGCATACAACGCCCAGTCTCCTGTCGTACATCTTGCCTACGCCGTATTCATTGCGCCTCATGAATTTTTCCCTTGAAGGACCGATAATCTGCATTTCAGGATGCTTTTCAAGAACCTCGCATGCAATTCTCATCTCCTTGGTGCATCCTGTGCTGAAAGTTGCGTCCTTGCCGACCCATTCGGGAGGGATTTTCTTCCCCATTATCCTGAAAGAATCAACAATGTCATCATAGGTCTGGAACCGCCATATATCAATAAAACCGCTACGCTGAACAATTTCCCACATGTACATGAGATCATCGGCATCCATTCCCGGCTCATAATATTCAGAGGGATTGATAATAAATGTCATTGATAACTGCTCTTTCAGATGCTGTATGAAAACAGACATGATTTTCTTTGCAATATGAATTTTCCCGGGAATTGAACCGATTATGCCGCTGTAAAAAATAACAGTCATTCCCTTTTTCTTTGCTTCATTCATCTGGCCGATTATTGTCACTGCCTTTTTCTCAAGGTCTTCATAGGAAAACTTGATCACCGAAGGATGCTTTGGCTTGTAGCTTATATTAACAGAGTCATTATCACCGGCTGACACATTATAGATATCCTGGGTGAATTGAAAATGGGTGTCGAAAAAACGCCTTTTCTGGTCATGTCCTCTCGAGATGACAAAATCGACCTCCTTGAAAAAGCGGGCAAAGGTAGTTGAGCTCAAAAGAAGATTCACATTTTCATGTATTCCGTCGGAAATTGCTATTATTTTATTATCGCTCCGGATAATTTTAATCAGCTCATTCTTTCCGAGATGCATGTCTTTTATGAAAAAGGTGCCTTTAAGTTCTCCTTTTATCGACTCGTCTTCGATCGCATCGATAAAATCAATCTTGGTAAAAAGAGGACCTTCCTTGAATACCACGATTATTCTGTGTCCGAGCTTGACGAGATTTTTAATTATTGCGATATCAACCATTACTTCACCGGCTTCGTCCATGAGCCAGAGAATCTTCCTGCGGGCTTCCTGTGCCCTGCCGTTTTCTCTTATACATAACGAGTCAAAAAGGAGTTTGACTCCATTACCGGTAAAGTTTCGTTTGAATATTTCCAGAAAATCGCCTTCGTCATATCCCGCTGATTTTGCGGATGTCCAGAGAGATGTTTCAACCGAGAGGGCAAAGAGTCTTTTCAGTTCAAGGTAATCCGCAAGCTTCCTTATGTCTGATATGGTATCTGGTGGATCCGTCAGATACGAGGTATCTATCTGATTCAAGGCTTTTTTAAAGGCCTTCGACTTAAGGGCGTTGCCTGTCTGCAAGTTGCGGAAGATTTTTTCGCACAAGTATGGGTCCGGTATATGGGAGTGATTGATGAATATGCGTAAAAGCCGTTTTTCAAGCCTGGAAGGGAGCATGATATGATCTCTTGTTTCATGCATGAACTTAATTCTTACCAGGGATTTAAGGAAGTTGTTTCCATCAGGTTCCTCTATCTGCTCATCGATGACTTTCAATATGCGCTCAAGAACCACATTATATCTTTCCTGAATAAAATCAGGATTGTTTTTGTTAATTATGCTTAAAAACATTTTGTCGGAGCACGGGTAGAATCGTTCGTCTTCTTTCATATACACCATGAATCTAACCTGCTCCGGAGTTGCGACCTGATCGGGATAAGAGTTGTGGTCAAGATGGTTTTCAATAAAGAATGCCGTGTACCAGGCATCCTTTTCAGGGTTTTTCCCCTCTGTATAAGGGATAATCGCATCAGATTGTGTTTCATTTTGCGGGGTCTTTTCAAAAGACGGCATTATAAATCTCCTTTGAAACTTTTGTGTTGTCCGGATAAATAAAGCAGAAATGAAAGGGTTTGAAAAGATAATGGTTTGAGAAAAAAATCAAATAAGCAGTCGCTGATACGTTTTGTAATTCCACTGTATTGATTGATGAGCCTGCTGAAACAGTAAAATGATTATGCAATGAAAGCAACAAATTGTTATTTAACAAAAAAATGCATTTTTGCCGAACCGATTTCAATAACATCAAAATCCTTGAGCTGAACTGATTCGGTGACTGAAACACCGTTTATTTTCGGTTTTGATGTGCCGTCTGCGTAAGTAAGGAAATAGCCATCCGGCCTCTTGCTGATCGTAGCTGCAACTTGCCCAACAAGGAATCCGCTTACAACTATATCATTTGTCGAGGCTTTCCCGATTTTAAAAAGCTTTTTGAATATTTCAACTTCTCCCTGTCCGCCGGCAACATATGAAAGGACTCCTATGGGCTCTTTTGCGTGAGTCTTTGCGATATCCGGTGAAGTTGCATTGGGAGAACTCTTGGCCAGCATTGATTTATAGGAGTTTGTATCCATGGCCATTGTCTGATCAATATTTTCCTCGGGGCCGGATGTTTCAAGTCTGACTTCTCCATCCTTGTATGCAAAAACTATCGAATGCTTGCCGACCGTTATGACATCTCCATGTTTCAGCCAGTGCGATGAAATAAAATTCTCGTTAACAAAGGAGCCGTTTTTGCTCTGAAGGTCGGTAACCAGAAATCCTTCTCCTACAGTATCTATTTTTGCATGGTGTCCGGATACCGCGAGATTATCTATAACGATGTTGTTTTCTTCGCGCCTTCCAATGCTTAGCGATTTTCCTTTTTCAAGATCATATTCTTTAATAACATTGTCTTTGAATTTAAGAGTCAATATCGGCATTTCAACACCTCATCCATAAAGCTGTTAAAAGAATATTTACATTATCTTGCCAGTTTTTGACATGAGCCATGCAATCCAGCCTTTTATGTTTTATAAATAATCTTGAAAGAAAAATTTGTCAATGGATACATGGCTGTAACAGCAATTCTCTGTGAACCAAAACGCGAGCGCATTCCCCGACCGCTCTGCGGCGGGGAGCTTCAATGTTTAAAGAGTACTTATCATATATATTGCCGGATCCTTCAGTCCTGCTTCTTCGAATCCTTTCAACCTCAACAGGCAGCTGTCACAAAGGCCGCAGGCAATGCCTTCTTTGTCCGGATCATAACAGCTGTGGGTCAATGAATAATCAACTCCAAGCTCGCCCCCTTTTTTAATGATCTGGGCTTTTGTCAGGTTTATCAGGGGAGTTCTTATTTTCAATCGGGTATTAGATTCAACGCCTGCTTTTGTGGCAAGGTTCGCCATCTTCTCAAACGCGCTTATGTATTCGGGCCTGCAGTCGGGATATCCGCTGAAATCTATCGCGTTAACTCCAATGAATATATCGAAAGAGTTTATGACTTCGGCCCAGGCGAGCGCGTAGGATAAGAAGATCGTGTTTCTTGCCGGCACATATGTTACGGGTATTTCCCTTGTCATTGAATCGAGAGATCTTGACTTGGGCACTTTAATATCATCCGTCAAAGCGGAACCGCCGATTTTATTAAGATCAAGATTAATTACAAGATGCTTTGCGACACAGAATGCATCCGCCACTTTTTTTGCGGCATTCAATTCATATGAATGGCGCTGGCCGTAGAAAAAACTGAGGCTGAACAGCTCAAATCCTTCATGTCTGGCAATTGCCATTACAGTAGTTGAATCGAGTCCTCCGCTTGAAAGAATAACCGCTTTCTTTTTCATTATGTAACAGTTCCTGATTTATGGTTGAAATAATAACACTGACCCCTGGTCCCCGATCCCTGATTAATTAAACCCCTCTGTCGATGTCCGGCCAGATTATCTTATGCAGTTGAATATGAAAACGGACCATCAATTTATCTTCCAATATCCGGTTCGCAAGTCCTGAAAATGACATTTTGCCGGGTACAGGTGAGATGAGTATATTTTCTCTTAAAAACCCGGAGGGAATTTGTTTTATGATCTCTTTCGCATATTCATAATCTTCAAGGTTGGTTATTACAAACTTGACCTGGTCTTCGGCGTTAAGGCTGTTAAGATTGCCAAGGATATTCTTTCCGGATTCGCCGCTTCCAGGACATTTAATATCGATAATTTTAACACACCTTTCGTCAATACCGCTTATGTCAATTGTTCCGTTTGTTTCCAGTAAAACTTTATAGCCGTTTTCAATAAGATTTGTTATCAATAATGGCGTTTCATTCTGAATCAAAGGCTCACCGCCGGTTATTTCAACAAGCGGGCACTCGTAAACTGAAACTTTATCTATGATATCGGTCATGGTAAGGCTTGTGCCTTCTTCATAAGCATACCTTGTATCACAGTAGGAGCACCTGAGATTGCATCCTGTGAGCCTTATAAAGGTGCACCCAAGTCCGGCATAAAGGGATTCTCCCTGAATGCTGTTAAATATTTCATTAACAACAAGCGACATATTGTATTTCCTCCTTTCGCCTTTTCTCAATCTCCGGATTTCTATCCTCTGATGCTTCACATTATACCAGCATGGTTAAAGTTTGCAAACAGCAAGAAACAGCAAGAAACGGATTTGTGTTTATGCGCCAACTTATTGACAATCAAGGATAAATAATATTAGTATTAAATCAAATCGAAATTTTATGGTTTCAGCGGAAAAAAAAGAGATACTTCCAGAGAATAATAATGAAAAACATCGGATTATTAAAAAACATTGTTAAGGAGTATTCATGGGGATCTTATACTGCAATCCCAAGGCTACTCGGCAAAAGGTCGCCGTACGATAAACCGCAGGCCGAACTCTGGATGGGGGCTCACCATTCAGGATCTTCCATGGTAAAAACCGGCGGCAAATGGGAACCGCTGTCAGACCTGATCAAAAAAAATCCCGCCGGCATACTCGGAAAGAAGTGTGCTGAAAAATATGGAGGAGAGCTTCCCTATCTTTTAAAGGTAATTGCGGCTTCAGAACCTCTTTCGATACAGGCTCACCCAAATCTTTCGCAAGCGAAAAATGGATTTAAAAGGGAGAATAGATTCGGCATATCCCTTGATTCCTTTAAAAGAAATTATAAAGATGCAAACCACAAGCCCGAATGTGTTTGCGCTTTGTCCGATTTTGAGGTTTTGTGCGGTTTCAGGCCTTTTTCTGAAATCGTTTCTCTGCTGACAAAAACCTGTCCCGTAACACTTAAAAAACAACTAAATGCGCTTAAAAAAAATCCAAATTCATCAGGGCTTAAATCTTTTTTTACTAATATAATGACAATGGATTTTGACCGGAATAAAATAGTTATTTCGGAGGCTACCGAAAATTCCCGAATCTTTGCGGTTGAAAATCCTGCCATTAAATGGGTATTCACCCTTGCCGGGAAATATCCTTCAGACATCGGAATCATAGCCCCACTGTTTCTAAACTATATATGTCTTAAGCCGGGGCAGGCGATGTTTCTGCCGGCAGGTGAACTTCATGCATATCTTAACGGTGTTGCTCTGGAACTGATGGCCAATTCGGACAATGTCATAAGGGGAGGTCTTACAAAAAAGCACATCGATCTCCGGGAGCTTTCAAATATCGTGAACTTCAGGAGCCATCAGGTTAGGATAATCTTGCCGTTGAAGAAACGGAATGAGTATATTTACAAAACACAAGCCAGAGAGTTTGCACTTTCGAAAATATCCGTTGACAGTGGTAAAACATATAAAGGTTCTCAAAGAAGAAATGCCGAAATTATTTTATGCACTGAGGGAAAGTCCGTCATTACCGGTCCGGAAGGCGATCGATTAAACGTTTCCAAGGGAAAATCTGTCATTGTTCCGGCTTCGGTAAAGAGTTACCGCATAGACGGAAAGGCGACTTTATTCAAATCGCAAACACCTTTATAGAGGAGGCTGCAATAATGAATGAGAATGATGTAATTTCAAAAGGTGTGCCTTTCAATATTTCCGGCGGTGTTTCCTACGCCACCGGCTCTGTAGTCAGCAAAACGCTGCTGAAGAAAAATGTTGGCAATCTAACGCTCTTTTCATTTGATAAGGGGCAGGGACTTACAGAACATACCTCGCCTTACGATGCCGTGGTTTATATCCTGGACGGAAAGGCGGAGATAGTAATCGGAGGAAAACCGAAGGCGGTTGAGGCAGGTGAAATGATGATCATGCCGGCAGGTATTCCTCATGCGCTTAATGCTGTTGAGCGATTTAAGATGCTGCTTATAATGATACGCGGTGAATAAGGAAAGATATTCATCCTTCTTCTCTGGCGCTTGAAGGGTCTTAGCCTCAAGCAGGATGATGGCCCGCAAATTATGGTCGGACCCCGATTGATCAACGGGTGATTTATCCTGGCGAAGGAAAGATATTGGAAGCAATCTGAAAAAGAGCTAAAAAAGAGCTTGACATGCAACAATTGCAGATATAGACAACGGGGGAATGTTACTTTATTAAGGGAAAAAACAAATCGATGAATAAATTCACAGGCAGCTTTTCAGGTTTTTATTATTACTCTAGCACTGGTCTGCCTGTGGTGCGTTGAGGTAATTACATACTGAGCGCAAAAAGCCATGGGTGGAGCTTAAACCCACGGCTTTTTTAGTTATAAGGGCCGTGGAGAGAAAAGATTCACGGCCTTTTTGCATTATTAAGGGAGGGGTTGTATATGACTATTATAGGCAAACAGATCAGGATTGAGCGCATTTTAAACCGTAATACAGGCAGGACCGTTATTGTTCCGATGGATCATGGCATTTCTTTAGGACCTATTGCCGGTCTTGAGGATGTGAAACTTGCGGTGCAGATGGTCGCCGAAGGCGGTGCGAATGCGATAGTGGAACATAAAGGGCTTGTGGGAGCGGGACACAGGCGAAAGGGAAGAGATATAGGCCTTATTGTACATCTTTCGGCTTCAACAAGCCTTTCTCCTTTTCCTAATGCAAAGACACTCGTCTGCTCGGTCGAAGAGGCCGTCAAAATAGGCGCAGATGCCGTTTCTATCCATATCAATCTTGGCAACGGCGGCGAGAGGGAGATGCTTAAGGATTTTGGAATGGTCAGTTATGAGGCAAAGACCTGGGGCATGCCGCTTCTTGCAATGATATATCCGAGGGGAGAAAAAATTAAAGACGAATACGATGTAAATGTAATCAAGCATGCCGCCCGTGTGGGAAATGAGATGGGGGCAGATATTGTCAAGGTATCCTATACCGGTTCTGTTGAGTCATTCAAAGAGGTGGTGGCAGGGTGTTCGATTCCTGTTGTTATTGCCGGCGGTCCCAGGATGGATTCGGACAGGGAGATACTTGAAATGGTAAAGGGATCAATTGATGCCGGAGGCGCGGGCGCTTCAATAGGCCGTAATGTGTTCCAGCATAAAAATCCTACCAAGATGGTTCAGGCTATATCGGCAATAGTTCACGAAGGCGCAGGTGTTGGAGATGCGCTTGAGTTTCTTGAGCAATAAAGGATTAGAGAATGCGAAAAATATGGGTGAATGCTGATCCATGGAATAAAGATATCGTCATCAGTGCTCTTGAGGGCGGTGCTGACGGAGTCGTTGTTCCTGAAGGATATTCTGAAAAAGTAAAAGAGCTGGGAAAAATCCAGACGATTTCGGAAGACGGAGATTTGAAAACCGGAAAAGATGTCGTCTTTTTTACAATAAAAAGCGGTAAAGACGAGGATGAAATATTAAAACTTTGCATAAGCAGAAAAGTAATTCTTCAATGCAGCGACTGGACGGTGATTCCCCTTGAAAATCTTATAGCAAAGGGCGCCGATGTAGTCGTCCAGGTTCACAGTTACCAGGAGGCCTGTACGGTATTCGGAATACTTGAAAAGGGAGTAAGCCATATACTTTTTCATTCCGGAAATATCGCCGAATTAAAAAAAACATTGTCCATCGTCAATATGGATACGGAAAAGGTGTCTCTTCAGGAGGCCGAGATTGTTGAGATCACACCTGCAGGGATGGGTGACAGGGTATGTGTTGATACCTGTACATCGATGATGCAG
>JAABQB010000077.1 GCA_011391695.1 Desulfobacteraceae bacterium
CTGTGATATTTAATGCGCTCTACACTGTTCATGGTCTCAGTCTTTTCAGCCCTTTCCTTGGTAAGGGCATCCATCTCCTTCGCATTCTCCCGCATCACCTGAATAAGGTTATTCCATAATTCTTTCTGGGTTTCGGTAATATTCAGCGTACCTTGAAGCTGTTTGATCTGGGTCTCTGCATAATCGACAGAAGAGATTCTGGTAACTGCCGACGATTTCTTATTGACTGAGGCTGCAAAAGAAGTATTTGCATTGGCACAAAATATAATGGACAGAAATGCCAATATCACAACAACTTGTGAAGCTTGAAAAGCAAATTTATAAGCCTTTTGTTTCATGATCTGTCTCCTTTTTTTTCACTAACTAACTTTCTGACTCATTTGGGTTCTAACCCTTTCATTAGAGGGTTAGTTATGGGACGTGGCATTTCACGGGTGCCTGGTGACATATTTTCAAGAGTTGATAAGATATTTAATTTCCATCCGGAAATGGCCATTTTGTGCGATCTTAAGTGTCAATCTGCGGGATTGCTTGTGCGACACACATTGCGTACGTCTTAAGCGCACTCCCTTGACTTCCTTGAGCTTGCCCAAAATTGCCTATTTCCGAATTGGAAACTCACATGTGTCCAAATTTGGTTTCCGGATGGACACTATTTAACGATCAGACTGTTCTTTAAGGCTTTGATACCTTTGACGCTCCATGCGATTTCAGCCGCTTTATCGACGGCCTTTTGAGAATTAACGAAGCCGCTCAGTTGAACGGTTCCCTGGTAAGTTTCAACACTGATCTGGAATGATTTAAGAAAATCATCTGCTGCAAGCAGAGATTTTACCTTTGTCGTGATGACCGAATCGTCAACATATTCACCTGAACTTTCACGTGTACTTGTCGCTGCACAGGCTGCAAAGGTTGCGATAAGCATAAGAAGCACTAAAAAATGGATAACGATATTTCTCTTTTTCATAGCGGTAACTCCTCTCTGTAAGTTTGTTGTTAGTGTTATATATATGGATTCTATCCGGTTCTTTTTAAAGGCTCTTTGTACACCCCCCTTCAATGCCTGCCTTTCTGGAATTATTCATTGATTTTTATATATTCAAACTTCATGCCAGAGTTCGATCCTTTAGCATTTTATTGTTCAACATCCTGATTTATATAAAAATACTATCTAAAAAAGAATGCCAAGACATATCCAAACAGTCACATAAGCAAGGTCATATTTAACCGCTTGGTCATATGTGACCCTGATTCAGGAGATATATGGTAATCATTGATGTTGTTTTCTCGGTATGATATAGATGAGCTGTTCAATTTAACCCTGTGGCCGAGTGGCTGGCCGAGTGGCCGACAGAACGGTTGCGAATAAAATTTATGCGGCGTGATTGGAAAATGAAAAAGAAATGAACTACCCCGCAGCAGAGCTGCGAGGTATCTGGAATACAGAATACAGTGGTCAGAAGTCAGAATTTTTTATGAAGATATTTTAATCCCTCTTCTGGATTCTGGATTCTTACCCCGAAGCAGAGCTTCGAGGAATTCTTTTGATTAAATAGCTAAGTTTGTTTTGACCCTGAGTGGCGGATTCAAGAAAGGAATAAATAAACATGCGGACGAAACATTGCTGTTTATCGTTAACGCTTATGTTGCTCTTCTGTTTAATCTTGTTTAGAGCAACTGCAGAAGCCGAGATTTATATATACAAAGATAAGAGTGGTAACATGGTGATAACTGACTCGCCCCCGGATAACGTGGAAAAAATGGAAATTATCAAAGATAAAAGCGTGCAATCTTCAAGATCTTCCGGGTTTAGAGATATCGAAATGGATTTGACGGAGAAATATCGGCCGAAAAGCGATATAGAGAAGGCCTCCCTCAGCACCGTTACCATTAAGACACCGATAAGACAGGGATCAGGATTCTTCATCAATGAGAACGGCTACATTTTAACGAATAAACATTTGCTGAGGTTGGATGAAACTGAAATGAAAAAAACGGAGGAGAATATCGGCCGGGAGGATCAGAGGATAGAAGATTACAGCGCAAACATGGCTGAGGAAGAAAAACAATTGAAAGAGATGAAAATCGCTCTGGATGAGTATAAGAGCGACATTGAGCGCATGAGAGATCCGAATGCCAAGGCAAAAGCCCTGCAAAGCTACCAGAGGCAGTCTGAGCGATATGATTTCTACGATGCGCAACTCAGGAAACGAAAAAGCGAATCCGAAGAAAAAATTACAAAATACCAGCAGGAGAAAGGGGAATTAACCAAAAAAGCCAGGATGGCCCAACATGCCCGGAAGTTTGTCGTCCTGCTGAAAGACAAGACAGAGATTGAGGCCAATCTTATCTCGGTAAGCAACGATCACGATTTGGCTCTCCTGAGGATCGATCAATGCAGATCTCCATACCTTCAATCAGGCGCATCCAACCAGCTCATTCAAGGAATGAGGGTTTTTGCCATCGGAAGTCCCCTTGGAGATGTCGATTCGGTAAGCTCCGGAGTCCTATCCGGATATGATCACGACTACATCCGAACGGATGCAAGAATATCACCTGGCAATAGCGGGGGACCGCTGATTACGGCTGATGGCAAAGTCATAGGCATCAATACCATGAAGCGGATAGCTGGTAAATTGGAAGGGTTGGGGTTTGCAATTCCTGTAACAAAGGCTCTTCAGGAATTCAGTCAATATTTAAAATGAACCATTAGGTTGGAGCAACAGAACCATCTGAATCCAGCCAAGAACCGGCGTGAGGATGGTCATCTACATTCAGTTCGGAGCTCTTTGTATCTTCCGGGATGTACCTGTTATGACCGATTGATGAGGAAGGGAGAATTAAACGTGACCACATCAAAATCATTAAAAAAAATGATATTTGTCCCTGCCCTTCTTATTCTTCTTTTATTAACCCCTTACTTGACCTTTAATGAAGAATCGAAGACTTTGGACGACAACTTATAGATACTTCAATTTGGATAATATGAAACGATAAAATACTTGCCTGTTTGGATTTTGTTCAACTACATGAAATACCATGCCATAAAAGGAGGGGCTGATGTCAAAAAACTTTAAGTGCTGGCCGCCCCAATGGCCGAAATATCTGAACTACCCGAACCGGCCGGTACATATGTTCCTTGAAGACACAGCTCAACGCGTTCCCAACCGCATCGCAATTCATTTCGGCGGGATGGTGCTGACCTATGGAGAGCTTAAAGCTCTTGTTGACCGATTTGCCGCCGCGCTGGCAGGCCTCGGTATTCAAAAAGGGGAGCGGTTTGCCATCCATCTGCCTAACATGCCACAATTTGCCATTGCTTATTATGCAGTCATGAAAATCGGCGCCGTGTTTACTCCCTTGAGTCCTCTCATGTCACCGAGGGAAATCACCCACCAACTTAATGACTCCGGGGCCAAGAACCTGCTGACGCTGGATCTGCTCTATCCGGGTATCGCATCCGTCATTCCTGAAACCCCGATTGAGCGGATCATTACAACCAGTATCGGCGACTGCTACAATGCCGTCATCGCTCCCCTCAAACCTATCGGCAAACTGCCCGTTCCCGATACTCTTGATATGGCTGAGCTGATCAAAAACAATCAGCCCGCCCCGCCGGCTGTCGAGATAAACGCTGATAAAGATCTTGCGCACCTGGCATATACCGGCGGCACCACAGGGGTGTCCAAAGGCGTTATGCTTACCCATAAAAATGTGGTCAGCAATACCTTTCAGTTCGGATGCTGGCTTAACGGCGCGCAACTCGATATTCAAAAAGAGAAGGTCGAGCTGATTTATCCAGAGGGCATTGATCCTGCAAAAGACAGGCCGGTGGTTCGGGATAAGGAAATCGCCCTGGTGGTAGTTCCCTGGTTTCACGCCATGGGCACAATAGGGTACCTCAACCAAATGGTTTCCGGCGGCACTACCATGGTAGTGTTTCCAAGGTTCGACCCTGTTGAATATATTGAAGCGGTCAATAAATTCTCCGCCACAACGTTGGGCGGAGCGCCCCAGCTTTACGTTCCCCTGGTGAACATGCCCGGATTTGAAAAATACGATCTGTCTAAAATCAAGCTAATTGCCTCCGGGGCCGCCCCGCTGCCTTTGACGGTTTTAGTTTCCATGAGAAAATCGTTTTTAAAAAGCGTGGTGATCGAGGCGTACGGCCTGACTGAATGCTCCATGGGCGCAATCTCCAATCCTCCGATTCCGGCGTTGACCAAAGTCGGGTCCGTCGGCATGCCCGTAGCTGACACCGAATGCAAAGTGGTGGACCCTAATACCGGCGCGGAACTCCTGCCAGGCCAGGTAGGCGAAATCTGCATCAAAGGCCCCCAGGTGATGCGCGGCTACTGGAACAGGCCAGAGGCCACCGCAGAAGTCCTCAAAGACGGTTGGCTCTATACCGGCGACATCGGCAAAGAGGATGAAGACGGATATTTTTTCATCACCGACCGAATAAAAGACATGATCATTTATAAGGGGTATAATGTCTATCCGCGGGAACTCGAGGAAATTCTCTTCAACCATCCTGCGGTGGAGATGTGCGCGGTCATCGGCAAACCGGATGACCGGGCCGGCGAAATCCCTGTTGCTTTTGTCAAACTCCTGGCCGGACAGCAGGCAACTGCCGAAGAGCTCATAGAGTTTGTGAATCTGCAGGTGGCGGCCTACAAAAAACTCCGGGAGGTTATTTTCAAGGATATGATTCCTGTATCAGCCGCGGGCAAGGTATTGAAGCGGGAACTACGGGATCAGATAGCACGGATGCGTTAACGGGAAAAACAGGACAAAACATACGACATTTTATGATTCCGATAAATGATTGAACAGGGGGAGGAACACCGATTCCGAATTTTTAATAAATGAATCATTGAATATTTCATTTATATCGCTGTTCCTGAAACATGCATTATAATAAGGATCTTCGAATTCTCTCCTTGAATATTTACTTCCCAGCCATTTGTTCCGGACAGCCTGCATTGAATATTTTCTATCTTTTTTGTTTATGTGCGCCTGCCTGACATATTCCTCCGATGAATCGGGGAAAAAAAGCAACGGTTTTGAAAGGCCTTCCCAATAGAGATTGAGAAGCATAATAAGATACTCCCGGCTCTTTTCGACAGGATCAAAAAAAGCTGTCTTATCCATGCAGACAAGAACTGTGTTTGAAGGCAAATCCATGTCACGGTGTGAGCATAAGACAAGGTGATAAATCCAGGCCCTTAATATATTTTTTGTCTTCATTGCCGCATATCTGAAATCGAGCATTCCGCTTTCATAAATATTTGTGATCCTGCCTGTTAATGAAAAATCATCAATCGTCATATCTATATCCAGCATAGACGGTTGGCCGCCTCTTTTATATTCTTCTATTTTTCCGACAAACTTTTCCGCGCCGATAACAGATTCTTTTAAAAGGATATCCCCGATATTACCGTGTGGAAGCCTTCCCTCAGCCTTATATGCTTTTAAAATGTAATCAGGGGGTTTTCCGGCCTGAACATCTGCAACAAGATCCTGATTAACTAAATAATTATCAAGGCCGGTTAAATCAAAATTCTCTTTGTCCGATAAAACGGATTCTTTTTCTTCAAGATATATCCCGAGACGTTTTGTAAGAAGATATTTTGCTGGATTTGTGAAAAAACTGCACAGAGACTCCATGTTCAATATTTTCAATTCATCAGGAGGCTCACAAAGGCCTTTTGATATCAATGGCATGCCATCTTCATCTTTATTTCGGCTCTCATGCAGGCTGCATGCCGCTATCATATTTTCAGCCGAATAGCTGAAAAGCTTCCCTTTATCCCTGAAATATGCGGGAGAAAAAGCCTGGAGCTTATGCAAAGTAATCATCTTCACGCTGTCGAACCCGAACCCTTCCCTGACATAATCAAGCATTTCGCTCACCAGGACTGAAGGAGGTATGGACGTGTTATCCTGGATGCTCTGTCCCACGTAGCTTATATAAAATATTTTCCTTGCAGATATCAGGGCTTCAAGAAAAAGATACTTGTCATCTTTTTTCCTTGACCTGTCGCCCGGTCTTGGATCACCTGCCATAAGATCAAAGCCGTATGAATATGAGCTTCTCGGAAAAGCGTCATTATTCATCCCAAGAAGGCAGATTACTTTAAAAGGGATGCTTCTCATTGGGAGCATTGAACAGAAGGTAACGCCTCCGGACATAAATCCCGAATAAGAGCTTTCCTGTTCCAAAGCCCTTTTCACATAATATTTAACCGCGTCTATTTCTATCTCTTCATCATAACCCGACAGTCCGGCTTTTGCCGACATTCCGCCAAGAATGCGGCGTATAAACTGTATCTCCTGTTGAGTATCATCATGCCCGGCAAAAAAGGTATCAAGAACTCCGGTTAAAACGGAATACCAGCCATTTATTGTCTTCTTTCCTGCAAGCGATTCCGCGCAGACAAAACTCTTTTCCATAAATTCAAGGAAATTTCCGAGAACCTTGGTATCAGTGCCTTCAATTCCCTGGAAAGGAAGAATTCCTGAAAACATTTTTCCCTCTTTCACGGGCATCGCATACCCTAAAAGAAGTCTTTCGATTCCGGCCTTCCATGTATTTTCGTCAAATACGGGAAGGCCCAGCAAGGCTTTATCAGCCCCGTCAAAGCCCCATCTGATGCGGGTATCCCTTATCCAGCCCCTTATTTTTTCAAGGTCCGATTCATTCAGCCCGAATTTTTCCTTAACACCCGGATACTCCAAAACAGAAACAATCTGAGAAGCTTTAAATCTGCTCTCTTTCAAATCGAGAATTGATAAAAATCCATCTGCTACACCGCTCTCTTTCCTGATGCTTCTGTCCGAAACCGAAAAGGGAATACGCGGCTCATTATCCCCGCGGGCATCAAAAACCGCATAAATAAACGGAGCATAAATTTCTATGTCGGGAGTCATAACAATAATATCACCGGGGAGCAGTTCAGGATCATCTTCAAACATTGCGAGAAGGTTATCATAGAGCACTTCAACTTCCCTCATGGGACTGTGACATGAATGAAACTGTAGAGAAGTATCCGGGCTGTCAGACTGAAACGGATCAGAGTTATCAGATACTTTCCTGTCTTTCAGATATAAAATATCCGATTGCAGGCATGAGAGAAGATCGAGGCATTTTTGCTCATCATAATCTTCAATCAGTTCATGTTCTGCTGAAATTACGTACTCGAGAAATGTACTGCCGAGTTCTCCCATGGATGTCAGCAGGCGGTTTCCCTTTTCAAGATGAAGGTCTTCTTCATCAATAATTGTTCCCGCATATTTTGACTTTATTTTTGTTGATTCCCTGTCGGTCAGAGTATCCGCCCAGTATTCCCTGCATGGATTTAACAGGAACATATTTACTTCAAATATACCGGACAATGCCTCGATAACCTGCATATGAAAAGCCGGAAGAGCAGATATACCGAAAACAGATATCCGCCCGTAAAAATCATCTGAACCGTAAGCAAGGGTTCTGATTTTGTTAATCAGGGCCACCTGCAGATCGGCCCTGTGAAGGTTTTCATTTCCAGCGGCAATCTCCCGCCAGAGCCGGGCCTGCCACATGTGAGGTTTTTCCTTGTCTTCGCCATTATCCTCCCACATAAAAATCATCTCAGGCCTGAAAACAATATATTGATCAAATAAATCGGCCAATTTTTCAGAAAGCTGAAAAAGCTTCAGCTTATTTGTGTCATCTGCAAGATATCTTTTTAAACTCTCAAAACCAGGCTTAT
>JAABQB010000078.1 GCA_011391695.1 Desulfobacteraceae bacterium
AATGCGCGGAGACATACGCAATGTATGTCGCACAAGCAATCCAGCAGATTGACACAGAGATCGCTCAAAAGGGCCATTTCCGGATGGAAACTATTTAGTATTGCCTCTAAAAAATTGTAATCATATAAAACTGATTTTATGCCGCTTTGCGGCAATTTGTCTCCGACGAACTTTAAAGCCGCCTTTGCTGGAAGATTGAAGGGTTTTGGTATTGAAGTGACCGGAAAAGAGAGTGCAATCACCATGGCAGGCAGCGGGAAAAATTTCAAGGACTTGGTTGTATTAATTTGAACCAGATTTATTATAACTCAGGAGGTGTATATCATGAGAAAAGTTTTAATAAGCTTTGCCTCAATTTTATTAGTGGTTATATCTGCGTTTCCTTCTTTTAGTGAAAGCTTAACGCCTTCAGAAGGCGGAACATTGCCTAAGATAAGCCTTCCCGTTCCTCAGGATCAGGCATATCGACAATATCTTGGCCTGAAAGGAGGTGGGACATTTCTTATCCCGCAGATTAAGGCAAAAGTCGTGCTGATCCAAATCTTCAGCATGTATTGTCCCCATTGCCAGAAGGACGCCCCTGTTGTGAATGAGTTTTTCAGTAAATTATCGGAAGACAGCAATCTGAAAGATACAATAAAACTGATCGGTATCGGGGCGGGAAACTCGGACTTTGAAATCGATTTTTTCAGGAAGCAATACGGTATAAAGTTCCCATTATTCTCTGATGGCGAGTTTTCGATACACAAGATTCTGGGAGAAGTCAGAACCCCATATTTTATTGCCATAAAAATTGGTAAGAATGGAACCCATAAAGTTGTATATTCCAAACTGGGAGGTATAGAAAATTCCGATGAATTTCTGAAGAAGGTGAAAAGCTTTTCAGGTTTATAAATAAGGAGGTATTATCAATGATTAAAAATATAAAATATATTATTTCGATATTTGCTGTTGCTTTATTGGTCAGCCCGGCTTTTGGACTGTCCGACGCGTACAAGAACAATATTTACAATCCGGGGGAATTGAAACCTGTTGACAGCGTTCTGAATGTTAAGGTGGGTGATAAGGCTCCTGATTTTACACTTCCTTCAATATCCGGGGGGAGAATTTCCCTGAGTGATTATAGGGGGAAAAAGAATGTGGTTATTTCGTTTGTTCCTGCTGCGTGGACTCCTGTCTGTTCGGACCAGTGGCCGGGATATAACCTTGCAAGGAGTTTTTTTGAGGAAAACGATGCAATTCTGCTTGGAATTACGGTTGACAGTATTCCGACCCTTTACGCATGGACAAACCAGATGGGGAAATTATGGTTTCCCGTTCTTTCCGATTTCTGGCCCCACGGAGCGGTGGCGGATATTTACGGTGTCCTCAGGACAAGCGGCGTGACCGAAAGAGCCCTGTTTGTAATCGACAAGGAAGGAATCATAAGATATTTCAATGTGGGAGATATCAATAAAAGACCTGAGCTTGGGGCTCTGGTCATGGAGTTGAAAAAACTGAAAGGTAAATAATGATGGTCTTTATGAAGCCGTCATAAAAATTACAGCGCAGGAGTCAGAATGTATATTCGGATTATTAAAACGGGAGCCTTATTTGTTGCCGTCTGTTTCATTATTGTGGCATTTTCCACTTCGTCTGTTTTTTCGCAGAGCGGAGCAAGGATTATGGTCGAAAAGATTGGGCCGCATGAGCTAGATAAACTGATGAAAAGCAGGGAGAGCAGATCTCTTGTCGTTGCCATGGCTTCATGGTGCGGCCCGTGCCGTGATGAGCTGCCTTCTTTGATAAAACTGCACAACAAATATAATGATAAAGGCTTGAAAATAGTCGGAATAAGCCTTGACGTTGACGGACCCGAAGCTATGCAGAAGATAGCAGACAGGGCAAAGGTAAATTTTCCGATATACTGGGCAGGTGAAGAGGCTGCTGAAAAATATGACATATACGCGATTCCGATGCTCTATCTCATCAAAAACGGGAAAGTAATTGAAAAAATACCCGGCCAGCAGTCGGAAGCTTTGCTTGAGAAGAAAATAGGGGGATTGCTGAAATAGTTGATAGTGAACAGTGAATAGTGAAAAGTGAACAGTTAATGGTGAATAGTAGATAGTGAATAGTGAACAGTGAACGGTGAATAGTCGATAGTGAATAGTGAATAGTGAATAGTTAAAAACTGGAACAGGAAAAGCATGAAGCGGATTATTATTGCGTTAATTCTTTGCATACTGGCGGCGGTGCCGGCTCTTTATGCTTCGCAGTCGACCATTACTGAAGCTGAAGGGCAAGCCTGTATGGGAGACGACAAGTCGAGAAAAGATACCGAACGGGCGGCTCTTTCGGATGCAAAACGTAAGGCCGTAGATTACACGCTGACATACCTTGAAAGCAAAACGGAAGTGAAAAACTTTGTGCTGGAAAGCGACATGATTAAGGCATACTCAAATGCTTCCGTCAGGGTGATTGAAGAGATCGAGAAAGGATGGTACAAAGATCCTTCATCAGGCGAATGCTTCCGGCTTAAAGTAAAAGCAGAGGTCCTTCCGGATAAAAAGACAATGAAGAGCGCCGGGAAAGAAGCGTCAATTGATGACCCATCTTCCCCGTTGAACGTCAGGGTATGGACTGATAAGAAAGAATATAAAAACTCCGAGAAGATAAGAATCTATATCAGGGGGAACAAGCCGTTTTACGCAAGGGTGGTATATAAAGATGCGGCGGGAAAACTAGTTCAGCTCTTCCCGAACCCATACAGTTCAGACAATTATTTCAAGGGAGGAACGGTGTACGAGATACCTTCAGGGGAAGACAGGTTTGACCTTGAAGTTTCTCCTCCTTTCGGAAGCGAGAGTATAACGGTCTATGCTGGATCTTCGCAACTTGGTGATCTGGATCTTGAATCCGCAAGCGGAATTTATGATATAAAAACCAGGCCGGCGGATATCGGTGTAAAAACGCGGGGTGTAAAGATAAAGCAAAAGGAAGATGACGGCGGGAAGAAAATTCCCGTGGAGTTTTCAGAAGGATCGGTTTCCCTTGTAACAAAAAAATAAAGAAAGGGTTCGAGGATTCCCGCCATAAAGATTGGCGGGCCTTCGGCATGGTTCAAGCGATCTGATTACTGATAACCGATAACTGATTACTGACAACTGATCACTGATTACTGACCACTGCTTTTCCCTTGACCCCTTGGCCCCTTAACTCCTGGAACCCTGCAATTTCGTAAGATATGGCTCCGAATTTGCACGATTCATTCATGCATTTCAGGCATCTGATGCAGTCAGTGTCATTCTGGCTCTCGTAGAATTTGACTCCCATGGGGCAGTGCTTATGGCACGCCTTGCACTGTGTGCATTTCTCCGGATCATGAATCATTCTAAAAATGCTCTGTTTATTGAAAAGCGAATATATCGCTCCGAGCGGACAGGCTGTCCTGCAAAACGGGCGACTGCCGAAAACCATCCAGATGAGAAACAATCCCAGAATAAACAATTTGTTGTAAAAAAGAATGCCGATTAAAGACCGAAGCTCGGGTTTCAAAAAAAGCATTGGAATGCCTGCTTCAAGTGTTCCGGCAGGACATATGAACTTGCAGAACCAGGTCATTCCATATCCGTATTCATCAGTGATGAAAAACGGGAGAAGAAAAACAAAAATAATTAAAACAAGATATTTGACATACGACAAAATCCTCGGAATATCGAATTTACGGGACGGGATTTTGTAAATAAGCTCCTGAAGAAACCCGAAAGGACAAAGCCATCCGCAGGGCATGCGGCCTGCCAGGCTTCCAAGAAAACCAAGAGTGCCTATGACATATAAGCCGAAATGCTGATATCCGGCTTGTAATCCTGGCCGCAGGGCTGCCATGAAGTTCTGCAGAGCGCCAATAGGGCAGGCCCCTGTTGCGGCTGGGCAGGAATAGCAATTCAGGCCCGGAGTGCAGAAGGATTTCAAGGTTCCCTGGTAAATGTTTCTTGTAAACGGAAATAAAAGATAGGAGTTGCTCAGGAAGGTGGCTATAATCTGTATCCATCTTCTTAGCATGGGTTTTATCCTATTCCTATGCAGCTCAAACAGATTTTCACTGCTTTTTCAAGCATTGCAGGCACTTCCCCTGCGTTTATGCCTGCGATAAGAAGAAGTGAAAAAAAGATGATCGGAAGGAACGGGTTTATTCTTCTTTTAACTGTTTTCAAGGCTACACCTGAAGTTCAAGCGGAACCCCGCTCTCAAAACCTTTCTCTTTCGCCATTATGTCAAGATGCAACGAGGCAATCTGTTCAAGAGGAAGATAAACAAAACGGTCTATAATTCTGGTGTCCACATTCTTTATATATTTATTGCACCTGTCGCATACATCTATCCGGTATTCTTTTTCATCCTCTGAAAAAAGATAATGCAGGGACTTGCTCTCCTTGTTTTCACAAAATGGGCAGAAAAGCCTTGTTATGGTCCATTTATGCCAGCAGAAACTGCATGTAAGAAAGCGTTGCCCGTCGGATTCGAAAGTTGAAATAACAGGAGCGTTACCGCAGACAGGGCAGTAACCCTTTTCCCATGGATTATCCTTGTCAAGATATTTTGAGGCGGATTCGGCAAATATGGATAACGACGGTTTTATGCTGTTGTAAGTTATGAATGCAAGCGCGTCTCTGCCGGCGTTGAGTTTTGCCGCGATATTGACGAAAGCAGCATCATCATCGTGCAGAAGGGCCGAATAAAGTTCATTAAAATCAATTTTTTTGTTTTCATTTGCTGCAAATATTTCGATTGCGGCAGATGACATGTGGTTTTCGGACTTGTTTATTATTTTACAGATTTTTTTGAAAAGTTTCCGGGATGAATTAACATCTACAGAGAATTCGGAAAGATTGAAGAGTGGAAATTTTTCTTTGGCCTTGATTGCAATTATATCGTCAGCAAGCTGTGCCGGTTTGATATCTGTTTTTGCCATCGACTTTTCCTGGGCTGTAAATATCTTTTCATAGAAATCGACTATTTTTGAATATGCAGGCCTCAGTTTTTTTATGGCATTGGCTGTTTTTTTAATCCTGCCGGCAGTTTCATTTATTATTATTTCAGTCATCTAATCTTCCTTAAACATAAAGGGGAGAAGGCAATATTAACTTCTCCCCTTTATTATATTATTACATTTTTGCTCTGCTTATACAAGTCCTGAAGCAATATTCTTTACAGGACGGAACATTTTTGCAAGAGCCATCTGCCTTGTGATTCCGAAATCGAAAACAGATGCCACAGCGAATTTGTGGTAAAGTTCGGGTTTATATGCAACAAGATAAATTACCCTAACATCATCCGCATCAAGAAGCATGGCCGCAGGGCTTATCTTCTTGATTTCTCCGAGGCGTTTGTTTGCAAGTGCAAGCATTTCCTCGCGTTCGCCGAAATTCATGGCGCCTGTCGGACATGTTTTTACGCATGCCGGAAGCAATCCGTTCTGAACCCTGTCTATGCACATGTCGCATTTCGCAAGAGTTCCGTCTTTACCTTTCCGGGGAATATTGTAAGGACAGGATTCGATTATCTCTTTTGCTTTAAGGCCTTTGGTCTTTGCAGTGTATATAACTGCGCCAGTTGCCTCGTCCTTGAATATCGCAGCTTTATCGCCTGCAGTATCAAGGCAGGGGGGCTCGACACAGTGCCTGCATTGTTCCGGGAAAAAGAGCCATTTTAATTTACCTTCAATAACCTCTTCCCGCATTCTGACAACCTTATAGGTGTTGAAAGAAACATCAGCGGGATTTTCAATAGTGCCCCGGTTGACGGTGTTTTCAGCAGGGAGATTTTTCCATTGTTTGCAGGCTACCTGGCAACCCCGGCATGCAGTACAAACCGTTGTATCGACAAAAAACGACTTACTCATTTAGATCACCCCCTTTTTATCTTCGATATGTTGACCATAAAGGCCTTGGTTTCAGGAATTCTGGTATTTGGATCGCCTGTCGACGGCGTAAGAAGGTTCGGACTCTCCTCCTTGCCGCTTACGGGCCATCGCCATCCGAAGTTATAAGGCATTCCGACCTCATGAACTATCGAATCGCCTATCTTAAACGGTTTGAACCGCTTGGTGACGACTGCAGTACATTCTATGGCGCCGCGCACCGAAGCAACTTTCACACGCTCACCGTTTTTAATGCCTTTCAGCTTGGCAAGTTCTTCGCTCATTTCTACGAATACCTGCGGCTGAAGTTCTAGAAGCCATGCCTGGGGACGGGTCATAAGGCCTGTCTGCCAGTGCTCTGAAACGCGGTATGTTGTGCCGACATACGGAAATCTCGGATCACATGATGCAAAGGTGTCGGCATCAGTTCCGTAAACAGGCGCTGTCGGGTTAACGAGCTGGGCGCTCATGAAGTTCTTTTCCACCGGGCACTCCATAGGTTCATAATGTTCGGGGAAAGGACCGTCCGCAAGACCGGGGCCGAAGATTGCGCCAAAACCGTCTTTCTGCATTATGAACGGGAGTTTGCCGTCTGCCCTGGCCGTACCGTCCGGATTCTGGAGCGGGGGCGCAGGCCCGTCGGGAATGTCACCTTCCCATTTCCCGGGGACATATTTGCCGTCTTTTTGATCGAATGTGTATTTTACTACCCATCTCTTTTCGTCGTTGGGTTTGCCTGTCAAATCCACGGCAGCCCTGTTGTAAATGATCCTTCTGTTCACCGGCCATGCCCAGGCAAATTCAGGGTAGAGCCCGATGTTGCTGGCAACATCCTTCTGCCCCCGCCTTGCAGACATATTCCCCTTGTTTGTATAACTTCCGGAATAAATCCAGTTTCCGGATGATGTTTTTCCGTCTCCCTGCAGGAATACGAAACTGGGCACGAGGTCTCCCTTTTTGAATTCCTGGTTGTTGACAGTCGCATCTTCAAGGAAGTAGCCGTTGATCTCCTTTGCAATCTTGTGGGGATCATACTTGCCGCTGGTCATATAATCCCATTTGAGTTTTAAAATCGCATCAGGGAACTGGCCACCCTCTTTTTTATATGCCTCTTTCAGCATGTTCCCGAGCTCCATGATGATGTCGCCGTCGGGTTTGCTGTTTCCAAGAGGTTTCGGGCCCTCATAGCGCCACTGCATCCATCGGCCGCTGTTTGAGATGCTGCCTTCTTTTTCAACGGAAACCGCAGCGGGAAGCATGAAGACTTCCGTCTTTATTGAAGAAGGTTTCATTCCCGGACCTTTCCAGAATGAGCCTGTTTCATTGTCAAAAAGGTTTACATTGACCATCCAGTCAAGTTTTGCCATTGCCTTTCTAACTTTTCCGGCGTTGGAGCTGCTGCATGCCGGGTTCATGCCCCAGGCCAAAAAGCCCTTGATGCTTCCCTTGTACATCTCATCAAAGATATCCAGCCAGGAATATGACTTTCCGTCATCGGGTTTCGGGAGAAGCTGATATCCGAACTCGTTTTCCTTGGTGGCATTTTCGCCGAAAAAGGATTTAAGCATGCTTACCGCATATTTCGGATAATTCTGCTTCCAGTTTACCGACAAAGGATCTTTTGACACGGGTTTTATGCTCGCAAGGAAACCTTCAAGCGACGTCTGAGATGCTTTTGGAATTGCAGTATATCCGGGCCAGATGTGCCATAAAAGGGCCTGGTCGGTTGATCCCTGCACGTTTGATTCGCCGCGGAGAGCATTAACACCGCCTCCGGCAACGCCCATGTTTGCAAGAAGAAGCTGGATTAT
>JAABQB010000079.1:0-3176 GCA_011391695.1 Desulfobacteraceae bacterium
TTTTTATTTACAGGCAGACCGCAGGCAAATTCGAAAAGGTAAAAGAAATTACCGGGACAACATACGAATTTTATAAAGGAATTGACGTTGCCGACATAAACGGAAATAAAAAAGATGAAATATTCGTGACGGCTATCAGAGACAACGGAAGGGTTACCTCTTTTGTGCTCGAGTGGGACGGAAAGGACTTCAAAAAAATCGCGGATAATGAAGACTGGCATTTCAGGGTGCTTTATAATCCGACCCAAGATAGAAAAGTTCTTTTCGGACAAAAAGGGGGGAATGCAAGCATATTTTCCGGAAATATTTATGAACTCAAATGGTTACATGGATATTATATCTCCGCCAAAAAAGAAATATTGCCAGGCGGCGTAAATGTTTACGGTTTCAATTACGGCGATATTCTGAACCCTGGCCAGGAAATGATTCTTGCCTTTAACAGCGACGAATATCTTCGTCTTCTTGATAAAAACGGCAACGAGGAATGGTCAAGCAGCGAACCTTATGGCGGAAGCAGCTCATATCTCGAACCTCCAGCTGAAATCGAAGCGGCAAAAAAAACAAGAAGTGATCCGGACACAAAGCCTCAAAACCGCCTCTATCTTCCCCAGCGCATTTTTGTAACAGACCTTGATAAAGACGGGAAAAAAGAGGTCCTGGTTGTAAAGAATATCGATACATCCGGAGGTGTTTTTTCGAGGTTCAGACTTTTCAAAAGCGGATATTTTGAAAGCCTTTCATGGGATAATGTAGGGCTTTCTCCGAAATGGAAAACCAGAAAGTTTTCAGGATACATCAGCGATTACACCCTTGGTGATATAGACAATGACGGTAAGGACGAGCTTGTCTTTATCCTTGTAACGCAGGCCGGAGGGACGGTTCTTGGCGCCGACAGGAGCTTTGTGGTTTCGTGGAAAATGAAATAACGGTTTCTGGTTTGTGGTCTCTGGTTTCTGGTTAAAGGAGCCAATTGCAAAAGTCGTCAATCCCGTGCAAACGGGAATCCAAGAATTTTTGCAACACATTGAAAAGACTGGATAGTGCTATGCTTCACTGCGTGTCCCTCTTTCGTGGGAATGATAAATTCTTCTCTTTTTAGGATTTTAGGACTTTTGCAAATTTGCTCAAAGGCATAAAAACAGGTTCTAAATTGTTTCTCTTACAACCAGGAACTATAAACCAGAAACCAGGAACCGCTTTATTTTCTTTACAACCAGAGACCATTCTTTATGCCGTTCTTTTAAATAATTTTTCAAGCTCTTTTATCGTAAAACTTATCCACGTTGGGCGGCCGTGAGGGCAATGGGACGGCATTTCGCAATCATCAAGCTGATCAACAAGGGTTCTCATCTCCCTGCCTGAAAGCTGCTGGTTGGCCCTTATTGCCCCGTGGCATGCCACAAGTTTCAGAACCTCATCCGAAGATTTTTCGAGGCCGGGCGCGAAACCTGTTTCAATTATCTTTTCCATAATTTCGATTATAATCCCTTTAGCCTCTTTATCTGCCAAAAAGGCTGGGACTGATTTTACCGCAAAAGCATTCCCGCCAAACGGCTCGACCTCAATTCCCGCCTTCTGAAAATCCGGCAAAAGCTTTTCAAGGATGCCGGATTCCCTGTATCCTGTTTCGATAATTTCCGGCATAAGCAGTTTCTGAACGGCTATCTTATCTGCCCCCCCCGGACGGCTTTTCAGTTGTTCATAAAGTATTCGTTCATGGGCAGCATGCTGATCTATAAGGATAATTCCTTCATCAGATTCGCTTGCGATGTATGTCCCATGAAGCTGTCCCAGTATTCTTAAATCCTTGAATTGCTTCTTCGCCCATAAAGTAGCTTGAGAATCGGGGGATCTCTTTTCCCCCTCCCCTTTAGCCCCTCCCGCCAGGGGAGGGGAAAGAGATGTTTGATTCTCTCCCTCCAGGGGAGGGGAAATGGGTGTATGATGCCCCTCCCCCCTGGAGTAAAAAGAAATCTTTTCTCCTATCACGAGGCGTGAAAATGAATCGACATTCTTTCCGGCCAACGGATTGGAAAGATCAGTAAAGTCAGGGTGGGGGTGAGCAGCTTTTTTAAAAGGATCCAACAGATCAAGTGCATTTTTCACGGCCGTTTCCACCGATTCATGGACATTCCTCTGGTCGGCAAACCGGACTTCCCGCTTTGCCGGATGTACGTTTACATCAACCAGGTTATATGGAATATTTATGAATATCACCGAAAAGGGAAACTGCCCTTTTATAAGTCTTGCCGAATAGCCTTCCAGAAGGGCGTGTTGAATCACCCTGTCTCTCACGAATCTTCCGTTTACAAAAATATAAATGCCACGGCCTGTATTCCGCTTAACTACAGGCGAAGAGATCCATCCCGATATCGAAATATTATCATTCTGAAATTTCAAAGGATAAAGACTGTTTCTGGTCTCTTTTCCAAGAACATCTTCAACTCTATGCGCCGAATCAGAAACGGCAAGCCAGTTATAGACGGTCTTTCCGTTATGAAGAAGCCTGAAATGAACATCATGTCTGCCGAGCGCCATGCTTGCGACCGTGTCTGCTATATGCCCGATCTCGGTATCCGTGGATTTCATGAATTTGCGTCTTGCGGGTGTGTTGACAAAAAGATCTTTAACGGTAATCATTGTTCCGTCGGGAGAACCCTTGTCATTTACCGACATTATTTTTCCGCCTTCAATTTTTATTTCAATTCCTGACAGGGCGTTTTTCTCTTTTGTTACAAGGGCGAAGCGGGAAACCGAAGCAATGCTTGGAAGGGCTTCTCCCCTGAATCCAAAAGTGGATATGGAAAAAAGGTCTTCGTCTTTGAATATTTTGCTTGTGGCGTATCGCTCAACAGACAACAAGGCGTCATCTTTGCTCATTCCCTCGCCGTTATCCGAAACCCTTATAAGAGACTTTCCGCCCTTCTCAACCTCGATAATAATCTGCGTACTTCCTGCATCAAGCGCATTTTCAACAAGCTCCTTCACAACGGAAGCTGGGCGCTCCACCACCTCTCCGGCAGCTATCTTGTTTGAAATAATTTCAGGAAGGATTTTAATTTTCATTCATTAACCGCAAAGCCTGCTATTTAGTGTCCATCCGGAAATAAATTTTTGACAAATGCAAGTTTCCAATTCGGAAATAGGCAATTTTGGGCAAGCTCAAGGAAATCAAG
>JAABQB010000079.1:3186-7710 GCA_011391695.1 Desulfobacteraceae bacterium
GCAGCTATCTTGTTTGAAATAATTTCAGGAAGGATTCGGATGTTCATGAAAAAATGGTCTCTGGTTCCTGGTTTATGGTCTCTGGTTCATGGTTTATAGTCTTTGGTTTAACCAGAAACTACGAACCAGAAACTTATTTTTATTTAGAGTCTTTTAAAAAATTCGCCAAATATTCCGCATCCATGGGAGTCAGGTCGAATTTTAAACATGCCTCCTGAATAACTTCTGCACGGTTTGTATCCTTCTCATATTTAAGTGTTTCTGAAATCCACTTAACTGCTTTCCTCAAATTTTCACCTTCCGACTGAATTGACATGGTAGATAATCCTTTTGCTAAACTATTAACTCTTTATAATTTTTAGGCATTTCCCTTGACCCCTGGAATCCTTGGCTCCTTGAACCCTTCTTTTCTATATTTCCGGCTTCCTCTTGTGAAAATCTGTAGCCTGCTCAAAATTATAGGCAGCCTTAAGGAGCACCTCCTCGCTGAAATGCTTTCCCATTATCTGAAGTCCCACAGGAAGTCCGCCTTTTGAAAAACCGCAGGGAACCGATATTCCGGGGATACCTGCAAGGTTTGCCGATAAAGTAAATATATCGGAAAGATACATGGTCAAAGGATCGTCCGACTTCTCTCCTATTTTAAATGCCGGGGTAGGAGCAACCGGGGAGACAATAACGTCACAGATATCAAAGGCCTTGTTAAAATCCCTCATTATGAGTGTTCTCACCTGTGATGCTTTTTTATAATAGGCATCATAATAACCCGACGAAAGACAGTATGTCCCGATAATTATACGCCGTTTTACTTCAGCGCCAAAGCCTTTCGATCTTGTGCTTCTGTACATATCCATAAGGCTTTTCTTCTCTTTATCTCTAAAGCCGTACTTAACCCCGTCATACCTGGCAAGGTTTGAACTGGCCTCTGAAGGTGCAATAACGTAGTAAACAGGAACTGCATATTCGGTGTGGGGAAGTGAAATCTCAACGCATGACGCGCCAAGCTTCTCCATAACCTTGACCGCATTTTTTACCGCCAGGGAGACTTCAGGATCGAGACCATGCGCGGCATCATACTCTTTTGGAATACCGACCTTAAGCCCTTTAAGTCCCTCGGAAAGATAAGAGGTATATTCAGGCACATCTTTCGGCACAGAGGTTGAATCGGAAGGATCATATCCGGAAATTGAACCCGCAAGGATTGCGCAATCCGTGACATCCTTTGTGAGAGGGCCTATCTGGTCGAGAGAAGAGGCAAAAGCAACAAGACCGAAGCGCGAAACTCTTCCGTATGTCGGTTTCATCCCTACAACACCACAGTGAGATGCAGGTTGGCGGATAGAACCGCCGGTGTCTGAGCCAAGGGCGCCAAGGCACATATCGGCAGCAACTGCCGCCGCTGAACCTCCGCTCGATCCTCCCGGAATTCTTACTAAATCCCATGGATTATGGGTGAGCTTGATACCGGAATTTTCAGTCGATGAACCCATTGCAAACTCGTCCATATTAAGTTTTCCGACTATTACCGCGCCCGCTTTCTTAAGTCTGGTTATCACCGTCGCGTCGTAGGGAGGAATAAAGTTTTCAAGTATCCTTGACCCGCAGGTTGTGCGTATGCCTTGTGTGCATATAAGATCCTTTACCGCAATAGGAATTCCGGTCAGAGCTGACATTTTCCCCTCTGATATTTCCCTGTCTGCCATCTCTGCTTGCTCAATTGCCGATTCCCGGGAAACAGTGATATATGCCCCGACTTTTGAATCCACTGCTTCGATCCGGTCAAGAACCGCCCCTGTCAGTTCCTTTGATGATATTTCCTTACGTTTCAGCAAGTCATGCGCTTCATGTATTGTCAATTCATACAACTTCATTTCTCTATCCTACTATCTTCGGGACTACATAATTTCCGTTTTCTCTTTCAGGAGCACTGGAAAGAAGTGAGTCTTTGTCATAATCCTGTTTTTCAATATCTTCTCTGAAAGCATTGGTCAGAAAAATGGCGTGAGAAGTCGGAACAATACCTTCCGTGTCAACACTGTTTAGTGTTTCAACATATTTTAATATTTCATCAATCTGAACAGCAAATTTTTCAATTGATTCTTCGTCCATTTCAAGGCGTGCAAGATTTGCCACGTGGATAATGTCTTCTCGGGTTATTTTCATGGTAAATTAGTTCCTGGTTTGTGGTCTCTGGTTTCTGGTTCCTGGTTTCTGGCTACTGATCCCTGGTCCCTGATGACTTTTTACTATTCACCATTCACTGTTCACTATTTAGTTACAATTATTCCTTTAATCTTATCCTTACCAAGCCTGGAAAGAACCTTTTGAGCCTCTCTTCTATCTTTGTATTCACCAATCCTCACCCTGTACCAGGTTCCTTTATCCGGAATTTCCGACGTGGTCATGTGAGCAGGATAACCTTTATTAATAAGTGTCTTCACTATTTTTTCCGCGCCTTTCTTATCTTTTCCTGAAGAAGTCTGTACTGTAAATACCGGTTCTGAAACTTTCTCCGGCAATGAAGGAGCAGGCGGCTCCGGCTCTTTTACCTGCTCAGGTGCCTTTAAAGGAACTTCGTTAACATCCCCTTTCGCAATTTGAATGTTCCCCGTAGTATCTTTTGTGCTTTTCAGATCCTCGTAAAATACCAGGTTCTGCTTTCCGTCAAGAGAAGTTTGACTTGCGGGATTGCTTTCCACACTCTTATTTTCTTCTTTCTCCTTTTCGATGGCAATCTTCAATTCTTCTTTAAGGTCTTTCTTAAAATTTTCGACATCAAACCGGACAGGAGCAGTTCCTCTTCCTACCAGAATACCAAGCACAAACATCCAGCCGCAAATAAAAAATACTCCCAGCAGCCAAAGCATGGCTTTTTTGCGGGAAAGCTCAATGAATGGTTTTTTTTCAGCCGAATTCTTATCGACAAATGTATTTTTTTCTTTTCCGAATATAAACATTTCAACCACTCGCAACAATAATAATGGTTTCTTAACAAGTGAATTTTATCACACGAAGAGACGAAGACACGAAGAATTTTCTATTGAAAATATTTGGTTTTTTCTTTGTGCTCTCTGTGGTCTTTGTGTGAGACAGAAAACGCCATTTTTCACATTTTTTCAGGAGCGCTGACACCAAGCAGTTTAAGTCCGTTTCTTATAATCTTTTTTATTGCAAGAACAAGACAAAGTCTGCCTTTTGTTACAGCAGGCTCATCCGAAAGAACCCTGTGCTTATTATAATAACTGTGAAAGGCGGCAGCAAGGTTCATAAGAAAATATGTTATCCGGTGCGGCTCAAGCAGTTCAGCACTCAATCTTACCACCTCAGGATACGAAGCAAGGATTTTTAAGATCTGGATCTCTTCGGGCTCGATTAATACCGAAACAATCTTTTTATCCCATCTTACTTCGTCAATTCCATCCTCCCGGCCCTTACGGATTATGCTTGAAATTCTTGCATGGACATACTGGACATAAAAAACGGGGTTGTCGTTTGATTTTTTCTTTGCAAGTTCTATATCAAAATCAAGATGGCTTTCGTAATGCCGGGTTAAAAATATAAATCTGGCCGCATCAGTTCCAACTTCTTTTATAACATCCTGCAGAGTCACAAACTCACCCGACCTCGTTGACATGGCGACAGGGACTCCACCCCGCAGGAGGTTTACAAGCTGGATGAGAATAACATGAAACTGGTCCCTTCTACGGCCGGAAGCCTCAATTGAAGCGCCAAGGCGTTCAATATAACCATGGTGATCGGCCCCCCACACGTCAATAATGCGTTCAAAGCCACGGCTGAATTTATCCATATGATAAGCTATGTCTGAAGCAAAATATGTGGTAAGGCCGTTATTCCTTACGACAACACGATCTTTTTCATCCCCGTATTCTGAAGTCCTGAACCAGTGCGCTCCATCTTTTTCATATATGATATGACGATTTTTAAAATCTTTGATTACCGAGTCAACTTTCCCCGAATCAAAAAGGCTCTGCTCGCTGAACCACCTGTCGAATTGCACGCCGAAAAGCTCAAGATCATTCTTTATGCCCGCAAGTATTTCAGCCGCTGCAAAACGCGCGCAAAACATGACAGCTTTTTCTTCCGGATCATCAAGGAGACTCCCGCCCTTATCCTCTTTTATCTTTAAAGCTATATCGCGTACATAATCGCCCTGATAGCAGTCTCCGGGAAATTCGATTTTTTCCCCGAAAAGTTCCAGATAGCGCAAATATACTGAATTTCCGAGTGTGCTTATTTGTCTTCCCGAGTCGTTTATGTAATATTCCCTCTGCACCTCATAACCGCAGAAGGAAAGAATGTTGGCTACGCTGTCGCCGACCGCAGCCCCTCTCCCGTGGCCGACATGAAGCGGGCCTGTGGGATTTGCGCTTACAAACTCTACCTGGACTTTCCTGCCTTTTCCGATATCGGAGGAACCGAATCTTTCATCATCTTCATAAATCTGCTGTAAAACAGGATGCCATGAGTTCTGCTTTACAAAAAAGTTAATAAAACCGGGGCCTG